>DASXMK010000471.1:0-3541 GCA_036495705.1 Caulobacteraceae bacterium
CCGATCTCTCTCGCCGCGCCACAGGTCGAAATCGATGCCCAGGGCATGGAAATCCCGCTCCAGAGCGCCCTGGGTGACCCGGGCGAAATGCCGCCACAGCATCCGGTAGCCCGGTCGGCCGGCCTGCAGGTCCGCCGTGGCCCGCCGGGCGCGGTCGCGATAGTCGGCATCGGTCTTGGCCCTGCCCGCCGCGGCCGGATAGAGCCGGTCGAGCTCGTCGAGGCTGACGCGGTCGAGCATCACCTCGGCCGCGGGGTCCGGCGCCGCGCTTTCGATCAAGGCGGCGATCTCCCAGTCCTCGTCGGCGCAGGCGACGATCAGCAGCCCCATCTGGAAGCCCCAGTCGCCGAAATGGGCGTCACCCTGGACCTCGTCGCCGCGGAACCGGAACAGCCGCTTGACCGCCTCGCCGATGATCGAAGCCCGCAGATGGCCGACGTGCATCTCCTTGGCGACGTTGGGGCCGCCGTAGTCGACGATGATCCGCCGGCGTTCCTCGACCCGGGCCGCGCCGACCCGCGCGTCGGCCGCCAGCGCCCGCAGGCGCGCCGAAAGGGCGTCCTCGCGCACGCGCAGATTGACAAAGCCCGGCCCGGCGACCGCGGCGCTCTTGATGAGCGGATGGGTTGCCAGGGCCTGCGCCGCCGCCTCGGCGATCTGGCGCGGATCGCCTTTGCCGGCCTTGGCCGCCGCCAGGGCGCCGTTGCATTGGAAATCGGCCAGGTCCGGGCGGTCGGAGGCGGTGACCCGGCCCAATTCTCCGGGCAAGCCGAGCGCGGCGAAGGCGGCGGCGGCCGCTTCGCCGAGACCCGAGCGCAGATCGCTCATGGGGTGGCGGCGCTGACCTTGGTGCCTGCGACCTGGCCGGCGTTGGCCTTGAAGCGCTTACCCTGGCGGTTGAAATCGGCCATCTGCGGAGTGACCTCGAACCCGGTGAGGATCTCGAAGTTGGACCCGCTGACTTTGGACGTGGCCCGGGGAATGGTGACGCCGCCGAAGTTCTCGACCACGCTCACCCGATCCTGGCCTGAGGGAAAGGTGACCGGAAGGTCGAAATATTCCTTGTCCAGCACCCCGTGGTTGCGATCGGTGACCGCCACCCAATAGCGGTAGGTCTTGCGGTTTTCGCGCGCCTGCGGCCCTCGGCCCAGCTCGAACAGCACCTTCATCTGAACCTTGATCGGCTCGGAGCCCTTGTAGGCGCAGTTCGAAGCGATGTTGTCGATTTCGCCGGTGTAGGCGACGTTGGCCGAGGCCTCGACGTTGTCTTTGAATTCGAGATAGCGGGCCGCGTCATAGAGGACCTTCACGAACGGGCACGGCCCGGCGTTCTTGAGGGCCGGTAGAGGGCCGTGGAGATTGCCGAACTCCTCCTGGCGCTTCTTGCGCTTGGAATCCTCCTGCGCCTGCTGGTCGTCTCCGCCCCGGCCGCCGTTGCCGCCGCCAGCGCTGAACTGGGCGAAGCTGGGCGCGGCCTGGACCAGGCCCAGGGAAGCCGTGGCCACGAACAGGTACAGACGGAGACGGCGCATCGAATTGTCCAGGCTGGAGCGGCGCGGAAGATGCGCGGTGATAGCGGCATAAGCGCGGCGCCGCAACGAAACGGCGTCTTGACGCGCGCGGAGCGCTCGCGGATGGACCGTCATGGCCGTCTACACCGAAGTCAGCGACGCCGAGCTGGAGGCCTTCCTGGGTGAGTATACCCTCGGCAAGGCGCTCAGCTTCAAGGGTATCGCCGAGGGGGTGGAGAACTCCAACTTCCTGCTCGAGACTGAGGCCGGGCGCTATATCCTGACCCTGTACGAGCGCCGGGTCAGCCCTCGGGACCTGCCGTACTTCCTGGCGCTGATGGAGTGGCTGGCCGAGCGCGGCTATCCGTGCGCCCGGCCGATCCCCGACCGCGCCGGCGCCACCCTCAAGATCCTGGCCGGACGCCCGGCGGCGATCGTCACCTTTCTCACCGGCCTCGCGGCGCGGCGGCCAAGCGTGGCCCATTGCCTGGCCGCCGGCGAGGGCCTGGCGGGCCTGCACCTCGCCAGCCAGGGCTTTGGGCGCCGGCGCGAGAACGATCTTGGGCAAGGCGCCTGGGCGGGCATGGCGCAGACTCTGAGCGCGCGGACCGAAGCGCTCAAGCCGGGCCTGGCCGGGGTCATTGCGGGCGACATCGCCTTCCTGCAGACGGCATGGCCCGCGGGCCTGCCGGCCGGGGTCGTCCACGGCGACTGGTTTCCGGACAATGTGTTCTTTCACGACGGCCGCTTCGCCGGGGCCATCGACTTCTATTTCGCCGCCAACGACCAGCTTGCCTACGACCTTGGCGTGGCCCTGAACGCCTGGTGCTTCGAGGCAGACGGCAGCTTCAACATCACCGCCGCCCGGGCCCTGGTGCGCGGCTATGAGCGCGCGCGGGCGCTGGAGGCGGCCGAGAAAGCCGCCTTGCCGGTGCTGGCCCGGGGCGCGGCCATGCGCTTCTTCCTCACCCGTCTGGCCGACTGGGGCGATAGCCGTGAAGGGGCCCTGGTGCGACCCAAGGACCCGCTGGAATATGAGCGCAAGCTGGCCGTGCACCGCGCCGCGGATGGCCTGGCGTTGTTCGACGACGCATGAGCGGGCCGGCGGTCACCATCTTCACAGACGGCGCCTGCCGCAGGAACCCGGGCCCCGGCGGCTGGGGCGCGGTGCTGATCTTCGGCGATCACGAGCGCGAGATCTGGGGCGGGGAGGCGGCCACGACCAACAACCGCATGGAACTGACCGCGGCCATCGAGGCGCTCAATGCGCTCAAGCGGCCATGCAAGGTCGAGCTGCACACCGACAGCCAGTATGTGCGCAACGGCATCAGCCAGTGGCTGCCGCTGTGGAAGGCCCGCGGCTGGCGCACGATGTCGAAGAGCGCGGTCAAGAACGACGATTTGTGGCGGCGCCTGGACGAGGCCGCCAGCCGCCATCAGATCGACTGGCGCTGGGTCAAAGGCCACGCCGGTCATGTGCTGAACGAGCGCGCCGACGCCCTGGCTGGCCGCGGGTTACGCGAGGTTGAGGCGGCGAACGACCCTATTCCGCCGGCTTGACCGCCGCTGGCGCATGTCTGGGAGTAACGAAGCGGCCAATGCGCGGGGCCAGCCAGCGTTCGAAGTCGTCGACGAACTCATAGACGACCGGCACCAGCAACAAGGACAGCACCGTCGAGGTCATCAACCCGCCGATCACGGCGATGGCCATGGGCTGGCGGAACTCCGATCCCTTGCCGAGGGTGAGGGCGGTGGGCAGCATGCCGGCGGCCATGGCTACTGTGGTCATGACGATCGGCCGGGCCCGCTCGCGGCAAGCCTCCATGAGGGCGGCGCGCTGGGGACGGCCCTCGCGCTCGCGCTCGATGGCGTATTCCACCAGCAGGATGGAGTTCTTGGCGGCCACGCCCATGAGCATGAGGAAGCCGATGAACGAGGGTATCGACAGAGCCTGATCGGTCACCAGCAGGCCGATGAGCGCGCCCCCCACTGCCGTTGGCAGAGCCATGAGGATGATCACCGGTTTGAAG
>DASXMK010000472.1:0-2900 GCA_036495705.1 Caulobacteraceae bacterium
CCCTAGGTCGGTGACCTCGAAATCGTTGCACTGCAGGACCATCCCGACGATGTTTTTGCCGATGTCGTGCACGTCGCCCTTGACCGTCGCCATCAACACCTTGCCGGCCGAGCGCCGCGGCTTGCCCTCGGCCTCGGCCTCCATGAACGGCAGCAGCCAGGCGACCGCCTGTTTCATCACCCGGGCCGACTTGACCACCTGAGGCAGAAACATCTTGCCGGCTCCGAACAAGTCGCCGACGACATTCATGCCGTCCATCAGCGGGCCCTCGATGACATCCAGCGGCCGCGCGCTGGCCAGTCGCGCTTGCTCGGTGTCGGCCTCGATGAATTCGGTGATGCCGTGGACCAGGGCGTGCTTCAGCCGCTCGGCCACCGACGCGGACCGCCAGGCGGCGTCTGGGACCTTGTCGACGCCTTTGCCGCTCTTGAAACGCGGGGCGATCTGCACCAGCCGCTCGGTGGCCCCCGGTTTGCGATTGAGGATCACGTCCTCCACCGCTTCGCGCAGCTCGGGGTCGATCTCGTCGTAGACCGGCAGATCGCCGGCGTTGACGATGCCCATGTCCATGCCGGCGGCGATGGCGTGGTAAAGGAACACCGCGTGCATCGCCCGCCGCACCGGCTCATTGCCGCGAAAGCTGAACGAGACGTTGGAGACACCGCCGGAGACGCGGGCATACGCCAGCCGCTGCTTTATCGCCCGCGTGGCCTCGATGAAATCGACGCCGTAGTTGTCATGCTCCTCGATGCCGGTGGCGATGGCGAAGATGTTCGGATCGAAAATGATGTCCTCAGGCGGAAACCCGATTTTCTCGGTGAGCAGGCCATAGGCGCGTTCGCAAATCTCGACCTTACGGTTGCGGCTGTCGGCCTGCCCGGTCTCGTCGAAGGCCATGACCACCACCGCCGCGCCATAGCGCCGACACAGCCGCGCCTGATGCAGAAAGCTTTCCTCCCCCTCCTTGAGACTGATGGAGTTGACGATGGCCTTGCCCTGAACGCACTTCAGGCCGGCCTCGATCACCTCCCACTTGGAGGAGTCGACCATGATCGGCACACGGGCGATATCCGGCTCGGCAGCGATGAGGTTAAGGAAGGTGGTCATGGCCGCGACGCTGTCCAGCAGCCCTTCGTCCATGTTGACGTCCAGCACCTGAGCCCCGGCGTTGACCTGATCGCGCGCCACCACCAGGGCGGCGGCGAAGTCGCCATCGCTCACCAGCTTGCGGAAACGCGCTGACCCGGTGACGTTGGTGCGCTCGCCGATGTTGATGAACACCGGTCTTGGGACACCTCTCTCGCCGGGAGAGGCTGTCGACGTCATTTCACTCACGCGAGTTCGAACGCTTCCAGGCCTGAGAGGCGCATGGCGGGGGCGCGGACGGGAATCTCACGTGGCGGCAGGCCCTCGACCGCCTTGGCGATCTGGCGGATGTGCTCCGGGGTGGTGCCGCAGCAGCCCCCCAGGATATTGACCAGGCCGCTCCGGGCCCATTCGCCGAGATGGCAGGCGGTATGTTCCGGCTGCTCGTCGTATTCGCCGAAGGCGTTGGGCAGGCCGGCGTTGGGATAGGCGGCGACCAGGGTGTCGGCGATCCGCGACAGCTCGGCGATATGCGGCCGCATCAGGTCCGCCCCGAGCGCGCAGTTGAGGCCGACGGCGAATGGCCGCGCATGGCGGATCGAATGCCAGAAGGCCTCCACGGTCTGGCCCGAAAGGGTTCGGCCCGAGCGGTCGGTGATGGTGCCCGAGATCCACAGTGGCAGCGGCTCAAGTCCCTCATCTTCGAGATCGAGTATGGCCTTGATCGCCGCCTTGGCGTTCAGGGTGTCGAAGATTGTCTCCAAGAGGAAGAAATCCACCCCGCCCTCATGCAGGGCGCGGGCCTGCTGGCGATAGGCGGCATAGACTTCGTCGAAGCTGACCTGACGTGCGCCCGGATCGTTGACGTCCGCCGACATCGACAGGGTGCGATTGAGCGGTCCGATCGCCCCGCCGACGAACCTCGGCTTGTCCGGCGTCCGCTCGCTCCAGCGATCGGCGGATTGCCGCGCCAGGGCGGCGGCGGCCAGGTTGATGTCGGCGGTCGCGGCCTCCAGCCCGTAGTCAGCCTGGCTTATCGAGGTGGCGGTGAAAGTGTTGGTTTCGGCTATGTCGGCTCCGGCCTCGAAATAGGCGTCGTGCAGGTGGCTGACGAGGTCCGGCGCCGTCAGGCATAGCAGGTCATTGTCGCCTTTCACCGAAAGCGGATGGCTGGCGAAGCGCTCGCCCCTGAATTCGGCCTCGCTCAAGCCCAGATGCTGGAGCATGACCCCCCAGGCCCCGTCCAGCACCAGGATCCGTTTCCGCGCCGCCGCCTTCAGGGCCGCGAACCTGTCCGACCGCCGGCTCACGCGGCCACCTCGCGCACGCCCAGCACCCGGCAGATGGCGTAGACCAGGTCGGCTCGGTTCAGGGTGAAGAAATGGAAGTCGCTGAACCCCTCCTCCTCGAGCTTGGCGCACATTTCGGCGGCCACCGATCCGGCGATCAGCCGGCGGGTGTCAGGATCCTGGTCAAGGCCTTGGAACAGCCGTGCCAGCCAGTCCGGAATGGCGACGCCGCACGGCTCGGCCATTTTTATCAGGCCCTTGAAATTGGTGACCGGCATGATGCCGACGCTGATCGGAATGTTGACGCCGGCGGCGCGGACCTGATCGGCAAAACGCAGGAAACCGTCGACGTCGAAAAAGAACTGGGTGATGGCGCGGGTGGCTCCGGCGTCGATCTTGGCTTTCAGCACCTCGATGTCATTGGCCGCCGACGGGCTTTCCGGATGGACCTGCGGGTAGAGACCCACAGACACCTCGAAAGGGGCGATGCCGCGGATGGCCTGGGCCAACTCGGTGGCGTTGGCG
>DASXMK010000473.1:0-4219 GCA_036495705.1 Caulobacteraceae bacterium
GCCTTGGTCGATGGCTTCGCCCAGTACCGATTGAATCGCCGGGACCAGGGCCCGAAGCTGCCGTAGCCCCACCGTGGCAGCCGGCTTGACGGGCGAAATCCGGGCCCGATGAAGCGCCTCGCACACATAGATGTTGCCGAGGCCAGCGACGACGCGCTGATCGAGCAGCAAGGTCTTGGCCCCCTGCCGCCGGCCGCTGAACGCAAGCCGCAGGTGGGCCGGATCGAACTCACCCTCCAGAGGCTCGGGCCCGAGGTTGGCCAAACGCGGATGGGTCGCCAGGGCGCCATCCTCGATGAGATCCATGAAGCCAAAGCGTCGGGCGTCGAAGAAGGTGACCCGGGCGCCCCGATCGGTCTCCAACACGATGTGAGCGTGCTTCGCGGCTGTGGCCGGTGCGAAGTCAGCCCCCGTCGGTTCGCCGGCCTCGATCTCGAACCGCCCGGTCATGCCGAGGTGGATGAGCAAGGTCGTGGCGCGATCGAGCCCGGCGAGCATGTACTTGCCTCGGCGCGTCAGGGTTTCGACGCGGGCCCCGGTCAGTCGTTGAACGAAGCCCTCTGGGAGGGGGAAGCGCAGGTCCGGCCGCCGCGCCTCGACCCGCGTCAGGCGAGCTCCGACGAGCACCCCCGTCAGCCCTTTTCGAACGGTCTCCACTTCCGGAAGTTCGGGCATAAGATGCCCCTAGCGCATGGCGGCGATCGACGCCACGGCCGCTGGCGCCGCCGCGCCTTAGTCCCTAAGACGGCGGCCATGAGCGAAGGCGGCGCCGCATTTGGCTATCGCGATGTCGATCCGGTGGAAAAGCCCGGCCTGGTGCGCCAGCTGTTCGATCGGGTAGCCGGTCGCTACGACTTGATGAACGATCTGATGAGCGCGGGCGTGCATCGGCTGTGGAAGGATGCCGCCGCGGCGCGCCTCAACCCGCAGCCGGGCGAGACCGTGATCGACTGCGCCGGGGGCACCGGCGACATGGCCCGGCGTTTCTGGCGCATGGCCGAGGCTGCCCGTGGACGTCGCGGCGGTTCCTCGACCCGGATCGTCGTCGTCGACTTCAACGCCGTCATGGTCGAGGCCGGTCGCGCCAGGCCCGGTCATGAGGGCCCGCTCTGGGCCGTGGGCGATGCCCAGCGACTGCCTCTGCCCGCCGCCGCCGCCGACGCCTATTGCATCGCGTTCGGCCTGCGCAACGTCACCGACATCGCCGCCGCCCTGGCCGAAGCCCGGCGAGTGCTCAAGCCTGGCGGGCGGTTCCTGTGCCTGGAGTTTTCCCGGCCCGTGGCTGGCGCCGTGCGCGCCGCCTACGACGCCTATTCGTTCCGGGTTATTCCGGCGATCGGCCAGAGGGTGGCGGGCGATGGCGAGGCCTATCGCTACCTAGTCGAGAGCATCCGCCGGTTCCCCGACCAGGCCACTCTGGCCGGCATGATGGGCCGGGCCGGCTTCGCCCGCGTCTCGGTCACCAACTTCAGCGCCGGAGTCTGCGCCCTCCACCAGGGATGGGCGATCTGAGCCGCGGCCGGTTCACGTCCTGGCCCAGGCTGGTCGTGGTGGCCTGGACCCTGGCTCGCGCCGACGCCCTGGTTCCCCGCGAGGTCGATCCACTGCTGTCGCCGGACGCGCGGATGGGCGCGCGAACCTTACGCCTCCTGGCCGGGCGAGCGGCCCGCGAGGGGGGACCTGGGCGGCGTCTGGCTCGCGCCCTGGAGCGCCTGGGACCGGTGGCGATCAAGCTTGGGCAGTTCCTGTCGACCCGGGGCGACATCTTCGGCCAGGCCTTCGCCGACGATCTGGCCCGGCTGAAGGATCAGCTGCCGCCGTTTCCAACGGTCCTGGCGCGGGCGGAGGTGGAGATGGCGATCGGCGGGCCGCTGTCGGCGCTGTTCGTCCAGTTCGACGAGCCGGTGGCGGCCGCTTCCCTGGCCCAGGCGCATCGGGCGCGGCTCACCGACGGTCGCGAAGTGGCGGTGAAGGTTCTGCGGCCGGACATCGAGCGGCGGGTGGCCCGCGACGTGGACGCCATGATGCTGGCGGCGCGGATCGTCGACGCCTGGCCGCCCGCCCGGCGTCTGGAGCCGCTGGCCTTCGCCGCCACCGTGGCCCGCGCCCTGACCCTGGAGCTTGACCTGCGTCTGGAAGCGGCTGCGGCCGACGAATTGCGCGAGGTCATGGACGACGACGGCCATATGCGCGCCCCGCGCGTGGTTTGGGATGGGGTGGCGCGCCGGGTGCTGACCCTCGAGTGGGCCGAAGGGGTCGCCCTCTCCGATCCGGCGGCCCTGGAACAGGTGGGGGTCGACCGCGCCCGGCTTGCCGACGCCATGGTGCGCGGGTTTCTCGCCCAGGCCCTGGATCACGGGGTGTTTCACGCCGATCTCCACGAAGGCAATCTGTTCGTCGTTCCCCCGGCCGGGCTGGCCGTGGTCGACTTCGGCATCATCGGGCGGCTGGGTCCGGCGGAGCGTCGTTATCTGGCCGAAATCCTGTGGGGCTTCCTGCGGCGCGATTATGTGAAGCTGGCGGACGTGCATTTCCAGGCCGGCTATGTCCCCGCCCACCACGACCGCGGCGCGTTCTCCCAAGCCTTGCGGGCGGTGGGCGAGCCGGTGTTTGGCCGACCGGCTCGCGAGGTCTCCATGGGCCGGCTGCTGACCCAGCTGTTCGAGATCACCGCCCTGTTCGATATGCGCCTGCGCCCGGAGTTGGTGTTGCTGCAGAAGACCATGATGACCGTCGAGGGCGTGGCCAGGCGCATCGATCCCGACCATGACATGTGGACCGCGGCCGAGCCGGTCGTGCGGCGCTGGATTGCGCGCGAGCTTTCGCCGGCAGCGGCCGCGCGCGCCTTCGCAGCCGAGGCCAGGACGGCGCTGGCCGCCCTGGCGCGCCTGGCGGCGGAAAGGCAGACGCCGGCCCGGGAGCAGCCAACCGAGACGCGCGGCGGCGCTGGCCTGGCTTTTGCCCTCGGAGCGCTGTGCGCCGCCCTGGCCTTCGCCCTGGCTGTCTGGCTAGCCGGCCGCGCCTAGCTCTGGTTCGAGCCGCCGTCGCCGGACGCGCGGCTGCGCTCCGCCTCGCGCTGCTTCTGCACGGTCCAATAGGCGGCGCCGTCGCGCGGCTTGAACATGGTCCGGGGCGCGCCGTCGCGCGACACCACCGCAAAGGTGTTGGATTTCGGGGCGTAGATCAGCCGATCGCCGTTGGCGCGGTCGAGGGTCTGGGCGTCGCCCGGCGGACTGTCGACGAAGGCGTGCGCCTTGGTGACATAGTCGGCCTCGCTCTGGGCGGCGAAATCCTGGCCGTTCTTGGTGAACTGGTATTGGGCGTTTTCGCTGGCCGTGTGCTTGCGGTTGGCGGCCCACATGGGCTTGCCGTTGACCTGCGGGGTCGCGGCTTCGCTGGCGCCGTAGCTGGCTTGGCTGGCGGTTTGGCCGGGCCCGGAGGCGCCTTGCCCGCCTTGGGATTGCACCGCCGAGGGGTGGCCGCCGCACGCCGCCAGAGCGAGCGCAACGGCGACGCCGGCGGTTGAAATGAGGATTTTTCTCATGATCGTCTCCGTCAGAGGCGTTGAAGAAGGGATTTCACGCTCACGCTTGGAACAAACTAAGAACACTTTTGCGGCATGGTCAAGTCCCGGATAATCGCCTGCGACATTTGTCCAGCCCCTCGTTTAAGGCTAAGTGCGCCGCGCCTTCGAAAAAGGACGGCCTACGGTGAGCGGAAAGCGGGTTTTGCTGGTCGTTGGCGGCGGCATCGCCGCCTACAAGGCGCTGGAGCTCACACGCCTGCTGCGCAAGGCCGGCATCGCCGTGCGACCTATTCTGACCGCGGCCGGGGCGCGGTTCGTCACCCCGCTTTCGCTTTCAGCGCTGGCCGAGGACCGCACCCGGATGGACCTCTTCAGCCTCGAGGACGAGGCGGACATGGGCCACATCGAGCTGTCGAGGTGGGCCGACCTGGTGGTGGTGGCGCCAGCGACCGCCGATCTGATGGCTAAGGCGGCGAACGGGCTGGCCGATGATCTCGCCTCCACCGCCCTGCTGGCCACCGACAAGCCGGTGATGATGGCGCCGGCGATGAACGTCCGCATGTGGCTGCACCCCGCCACCCGGCGCAATCTGGAGACCTTGAAGTCAGATGGAGTGACCATGGTCGGGCCGGACGAGGGGCCCATGGCGTGCGGCGAATTCGGACCCGGCCGCATGGCCGAGCCGGAGGCGAT
>DASXMK010000474.1:0-4352 GCA_036495705.1 Caulobacteraceae bacterium
CCGGCCAAAGCGGGGTGCAGTGGGGCTACCGGCTGCTGTTGCTGCAGGGGGTCCTGATCCCGATCCTCTACATGGTCCAGGAACTTACAGTGCGGCTGGGGGTGTTCACCGGCCGCGGCCACGGCGAATTGATCAAGGAAACCTTCGGCCGTTTTTGGGCCTGGGTGTCGGTGGCGGGTCTGGCTGTCGCCACGACCGGCGCCCTGCTGACCGAACTCTCAGGGGTTGCCGGCGTCGGCGAGCTTTACGGTGTTCCGCGCTGGGTCAGCCTGGGTCTGGCCGCCACCACGTTGCTCTTGATTGTGATCACCGGGTCCTATCGCCGGGTCGAGCGGGCAGCCATCGCCATCGGGTTGTTTGAGTTCGCGTTTTTTGGCGTGGCGTGGGCCGCGCACCCAGACCTCGCGACCGTGGCGACCCAGTCGGTAGAGATCCCGTTGGGCAACCGCAGCTATCTCTATCTGGTGGCGGCCAATATCGGCGCGGTGATCATGCCGTGGATGGTGTTCTATCAGCAGTCGGCAGTGGCCGACAAAAAACTGGGCCCGGAACACATTGGCGCCGCTCGACTGGACACGGCCATCGGCGCGGTCCTCACTCAGCTGGTCATGGCCGCGGTCCTGGTATCGGCGGCTGCGACCATCGGCGCACAGCACAAATCCGCCACGCTCAATACCGTAGGCGACCTGAGTTCCGCGTTGACTCCCTTCCTGGGGGCCGGCGTGGGCCGACTGGTGTTCGGCCTTGGCATCATCGGCGCGGGGATGGTGGCGGCCATCGTGGCCTCACTGGCGCTGGCTTGGGGACTTGGCGAGGTCACGGGCTACAAACATTCCCTGGAGCATCATCCCCTGGAAGCCCGGTGGTTCTACGCCGTATACGCCGCCACGGTGGTCGCGAGCACGATTCTGATCGGCATCGCCCCCAACCTTGTTTCGCTGAACGTCGGCGTGCAGGTCATGAACGCGTTCCTTCTGCCCTTGGTGCTTGGTTTCCTCGTCGCCTTGGCGATCAAGGCCTTGCCGCACGAACACCGGCTGAATGGGCCTTATCGGTGGCTGGTGATGGTGACGGCTGCGGCCACATGCCTGCTCGGCGTGTTCGGCGGTCTTAACGGCGCCGGCCTGGTCTGACTCTCAAATCGGTGGGATGATGCCTGATTCCTCGCCGACGCTTGGCCGAGAGCGCCGCCTTTGGATCCGCCGTTTCTGGTTCGCTGAGCATTTCGAACAACAAACCCCCGGTCACCGGCGTGGCCTCACGCAATCGGACTTCGACCTTGGCCCCAAGGCGCCATCTGACCCCGGTTCTCTCTCCGACCAGACTGTGGGTTCGCTCGTCGTGGACGAAGTACTCGTCGCCGAGGGTGGATACGGGGGCCAGCCCATCTGCGCCGGTCTCCGTAAGGCGCACGAACAGGCCAAAACGGGTCACTCCGGTGATCGCGCCGGCGAAGGATGCGCCAACGCGGTCGGCCAGGAAGGCGGCGATATAGCGTTCGCCAGCTTCGCGTTCCGCCGCCATCGCCCGACGCTCGGTCATGGTGATGTGTTCGGCCGTATCACTAAGCCTGGCGATGTCACCCGCGGCGAGGCCGTCCTGGCCGAGCTTGAGCGTGGCGATCAGGGCCCGATGAACGATCAGGTCTGCATAGCGCCGAATCGGCGATGTGAAATGTGTGTAGCGATCCAGATTGAGCCCGAAATGACCAACGTTATCGGTCGAGTAAGTGGCCTGCATCTGGGTGCGCAGCACCACCTCGTTGACCATATCGGCATGGGGGCCAGCCCTCGTCAAAGCCAACAGACTGTTGAAGCGGCTGGTCCTGGCCGCCTCGCCGCTGGTCCACGGAATGTCGATCGACGTCAAGAAATCCTTCAGTGCGTCGAGCTTGTCGGCGCTCGGCGCGTCATGCACGCGATAGATGAGCGGCGAATGGCGGCGCTCGAGGGTTTCCGCCGCACAAACATTGGCCTGGATCATGAACTCTTCGATGAGTTTGTGCGCCTGAAGGGACTCTCGCTGCTGGATTGACGATACCTTGCCGGGCGCATCGAGCACGATCCGCCGCTCTGTGGAGGCGATTTCCAGAGGTGAGCGCGCGCGCCTGGCCTCACTTAGGGCCCCGTATGCTGACCAGAGCGGACGAAGCACGTCGTCCAGAATCTGGCGAGTAACGGTTCCCGGCGCCCCGTCGATGGCCGCCTGGGCCTGTTCATAGGTCAGACTGGCGCGCGAGCGCATCAGCCCGCGCTCAAAACGATGGCCGCGCCGGCGTCCATGGGCGTCGAACACCATGCGCACGGCGAGGCAGGCGCGCAATTCGCCTTCGCCAAGAGAGCACAAACCGGCTGAAAGCCTCTCCGGGAGCATCGGCTCGACCCGGTCGGGGAAGTAGACGCTGTTGCCCTTTTCCCGCGCCTCGCGATCAAGGGCGCCGCCTGGTCTCACGAAGGCGCCGACGTCAGCGATCGCCACCCATACGGTCCAACCGCCGGCGTTCTTTGGATCCTGGTCCGGCTCTGCGAAGACGGCGTCGTCGTGATCGCGCGCATCCGGCGGATCGATGGTGACAAGGGGCAGGCTGCGAAAGTCGGTCCGAGCTGCTCGTCCGGGTATCTCGGCGGCGTCGGCCTCGGCCAATGCCTCCGGCGAGAATCCCATGGGAATCCCGTTGACTTGGGCGGCGATCAGGGACGCCGCCTGCGGGTCATCCTCTCGTCCCAGCTTTGAGACCAGCCGAGCGGCTTTGGGGCCATAAGGGCGTATTTGCCCGGCCTCCATCTGGGCGAGGACCAGATCACCGTCTTTCAGGCCGCGCATTTCGCCGCTGGGGAGAACCAGGCTGGTCCGCGATCGCCGGTCCACCGGCTCCAGCCGCGCGTCGCGGCCCGACCCGCGCACCACACCCAATACCCGATGGGCGCTTTGGCCCAAGCGTTTGACCAGGCGGGCTTCGGTCTCGCCGCCTTCCGCAATCACAAACCGAACCAGCAACCGGTCGCCCAGGCCCGGCGCGCCGGCGACCGCTTCGCCCGGCGTTGGAGCAAGCCGGATCGCGGCCTGATGGGTGTCGCTCCGGGTGAGGCGAACGAGGATTTCGCCATCGGTGTCCCGCTCGACCACATCAACGACGGCCACCGGTCCGGCCTCGGCAATAGGCGGTGGCCGGCGACCGCGACCGCGGCGTGGGACTGAACCCTTCACGGTCGGGTTTTGGCCCGGCCAGTCCGGCTTCGAGATTTTAGTTTCGTGGCGGCGGCCTTGTTCGGCAACGGTTGGCGATCACCGGCCGGGCGTCGCCGGCCTCTTGGGGCGACGCCTTCGCGCGCCGAGATCAGCGTCGTCGCCTCCTCCAAAGTTATGGTCTGAGGATCCGCCCCACGGGGAAGATTGGCGTTGGTGTCGCCATGCTTGACGTAGGGGCCATACCTGCCCGCCAAGACCCTGACCGGCTCGCCGGAGACGGGATGTGGCCCAAGTTCGCGCAATGGCCCGGGCCGCGAGGTTCGGCCGCGCCCAGCCGCTTTCTCCGCGAGAACCGTGACCGCGCGATTGAGTCCGAGATCGAAAACCTCGTCCGCATTCGCCAGGTTGGCGTAGACGCCTTTGTGCTGGACATAGGGTCCATAGCGCCCGACGCCGGCGAGGATCATGCCGCCGTCTTCCGGGTGGGGCCCCACCTCCCTCGGCAAATTGAGCAGCCGCAACGCGCGATCGATGTCGATGGTGGCCGGCAGCCAATCCTTGGGCAGGCTGGCGCGCTTCGATGGTTCAGCCAGCTCCTCGACGTAGGGGCCGAACCGCCCAGATTTTAGCCAAACAGCGTGGCCGGTGGCCGGGTCTACTCCCAATTGTCGGTCGCCGGCGAGTTCGGCCTGATCGTCGTTTGCCGCGCCGACCGGACGCGTGAACCGGCATTCGGGATAGTTGGAGCAGCCAATGAAAGCTCCGTATCTACCGGCTTTGAGCGACAGCCGTCCGGTCCCGCAGGTTGGGCAGGCGCGCGGATCTCCGCCTTCGGGCCGTTCGGGAAACAGGTGCGATCCCAGCGCCTCATTCAACGCCTCCAAGACCTGACCCATTCGCAATTCGCCGATGTCGCCGACGGCGGCTTCGAAATCGTTCCAGAACTCCCTCAGCACCACCTTCCACTCAAGCTCTCCCGCTGAAACCAGATCGAGCTTTTCCTCCAGGCCGGCAGTGAAATTGTATTCAACGTAGCGAGCAAAAAAACGCTCGAGGAAGGCTGTGACCAGTAGTCCAGCGGACTCGGCGACGAACCGGTTCTTGTCCATCCGCACATATCCGCGATCACGCAAGACCGACAGGATCGAGGCGTAGGTGGAAGG
>DASXMK010000475.1:0-2760 GCA_036495705.1 Caulobacteraceae bacterium
CACCACTTGGCTATGATCGAGCCGCCGCGCGAGACAATGCCTGTGACCCGCGTGGCGGTGAGCGGCACGAACGGCAGGCGCACGCCGGCATGGATGGTGAAATAGTCCACCCCCTGCTCGGCCTGTTCGATCAGGGTGTCGCGGAACACCTCCCAAGTGAGGTCCTCGGCGACGCCGCCGACCTTCTCCAGGGCCTGGTAGATCGGCACGGTGCCCAAGGGCGTCGGGCAATTGCGGATGATACACTCGCGGATGTTGTGGATGTTGCGGCCGGTGGAGAGATCCATGATCGTGTCCGCGCCCCAGCGGATCGCCCACACCATTTTGTCGACTTCGTCGGCGACGGAGCTGAGCACGGCCGAGTTGCCGATGTTGGCGTTGATCTTGACCAGGAAGTTGCGGCCGATGGCCATCGGCTCCAGCTCGCCATGGTTGATATTGGCCGGAATGATGGCCCGCCCGCGGGCCACCTCGTCGCGGACGAACTGCGGGGTCACGAGATCGGGGATCGCCGCCCCGAAATCCTCGCCGTCGCGGATGAACGGATCGCCCTCGCGGCGGCGCAGGTTCTCGCGGATGGCCACGAACTCCATCTCCGGAGTGACCACCCCGGCGCGGGCGTATTCAAGCTGGGTCACCGCCCTCCCCGCCCTGGCGCGCAGCACCGGGCGGTCGGAACGGAACACCGGGGCCAGGTGGCGACCGCGGGCGAAGCCGTTGTCCTCGGGTTTCACCGCGCGCGCCGGCACCCTCTCGACATCGCCTCGGGCCCGCACCCAGGCCTCGCGCGGACGCTCCAGGCCGCGGTTGATGTCGATGAGCGCGGTCGGGTCGGTGTAGGGGCCGGACGGGTCGTAAAGGGTCAGCGGCGGCTCGCCGGCCGAGGGATGCACGGCGATCTCGCGGAACGGCACCCTCAGGCACGGGTGCAGGACGCCGGCCTCATAGACCTTGCGCGATCCGGGACGCTCGCCGGTGGCGATCTGCGGGGCGATGGGGGTCTCGATGTTCATGTCTCGTCGGCCTTTGCTCAAACAATGAGGCTGGCTGGCGACTGGCGGGGACTTTCGTCCATGCTCCCTCCCTTCGCCGGCATGACCCGGATCAGGTTCGGCGGGTCGCCGCGCCAGCGGCCTCTCAGCCCCTTCGATTGGGACTCCCCGGAGAACGGTTGCGAACCTACGCCGACCGCCGGCCGGGTCAAGCGGCGGTGTCTGCGGCGCTCGCCACGGCGCGTTTGACTAGGCGCGGGCGAGAGTGACTATTCCCGCCGCGCGCCACCGGGGAGCCTGACCATGATTTTCGAGCAAATCGCCACGGGCGGCTGCCAGTCCTATCTGGTCGGCTGTGAGGGGACCTTGTGCGGGGCGCTCATCGACCCGGAGATCTCCCAGGTCGACCGCTACCGGGCCCTGGCCAACCATCACGGGGTGCACATCCGCTATGTGATCGACACCCACACCCACGCCGACCACTTCTCGGCCGGCAAGGTCCTCAGCCAGGCCCTGAGCGCGCCGCTGGTGATGCACGCCTCGAGCCCCGCCCCGCACGCGAACCTGCGGCTCGACGACGACGACATGCTGCTGGTGGGCGATCTGCGCATCCGGGCCCTGCACACGCCCGGCCATACGTCGGACTCCATGTGCCTGATCGCGCATGACCGGGTCTTCACCGGCGATACCCTGCTGATCGGCGGCACGGGCCGCACCGACCTTCCGACCGGCGATCCGGACCAACTTTACGACAGCCTGTTCGGCAAACTGCTGCGGCTGGATCCGGATTTGGCGGTGTTCCCGGCCCACGACTACAAGGGCGGTCAGCGTTCGACCCTGGGCCGGGAGATCGCCGAGAATCCCCGTCTGCAGAAGCGAGAGCGCGGCGAGTTCACGCGCATGATGCGCGAGCTCAATCTCGCGGCTCCGACACACCTCACCGAAGCCCTGCGCACCAACATGACCGGCGGAAAGACCGTGGGCCAGATGCTGGCCGAGGCCGCGGCCGTGGTGCCGTTCATGGCTATGACCGATCTGGACCATCGCATCGCGGGCCGCCCGAATGACCTGATGATCCTGGACGTGCGCGAAGCCGCGGCGTTCCAGGCCGGCCACATTCCGGGGGCCCGCAACGTGCCGCGCGGACAGCTCGAACTGCGGGTCGACGAGGAGATTCCCGATCCGACGGTGCGCATCGTCACCTGCTGCGAGTTTGGCAAGATCTCGACTCTGGCGGCGCTCACCTTGCGCGAACTCGGCTATCCGCGCGTCACGGCGCTCGATGGCGGCATGAAGGCGTGGCGCGAGAGCGGCTTTCCGGTGGAGAGCTGAGCGTCAGTCGGGCTTCTGGCTGACGTGGAAACGCAGGAGCTCCTTTTGCGGCAGGAGCCAATCGGGTTTTAGCTGCAGGGCGTGCTGGTAGTCGAAATAGGCCGACTTCTCGTCGTCCAGGCCCTCATAGGCCAGGGCGCGGTTGAAATAGACCTTCTCCTGTTCCTTGACGCCGAGGGCCAGGCCCTTGTTGAGATCGGAAAGGCCAGCCTTGTAGTTCTTCTCACCCACCCACATGGCGCCGCGGTTGACCCAGGCTTCGCCCATGGTCGGGACCAGGGCCAGGGCGGCGTTGAAATCGGCGTGCGAGGGTTCGAACTCATTGCGTCGCAGCTTCATGACCCCGCGGTTGACGAAGGTGCCGGCGCGGTCCTCGGCGGTCAGGGTGTCCTCGTTGAGGGCCTGGGTGCGCAGGCCCTCCGAACCCGGGTCCGAC
>DASXMK010000476.1:0-3329 GCA_036495705.1 Caulobacteraceae bacterium
GGCGAGGTCGTCGACGATGCTGGCGAGAAGCTTATCTTCCTGCCGGGTGAGGTAATATTCGGGCAGGCGGCAGATCTGTTCGAACAATTCCGATCCGCGGGCGTCATAGAACCACTTGGGCGCAATGCGCTTGCGGGGCGCGCTCAGGCCCTCAATGACATCAGCATGGAACTCTTCCTCCACCGTCAGCGCCGGAGCATCCTCGACCAGCCGAACGCCGGCGAACATCCACCGTTGGTGGGGGTAGAAGAAATTGCGATAGGAAGGCCGCGAATGGCCGCGCGGCGTCACACAGGCGCCGCCCTTCAGCACCATCTGGCCGACCATGAACTTGGCGTTGTATTCACCGACCGCGCCGGCGGCGGGGAAGAAGCCCGGGTATGGCGAATAGGCGCTCGACGTCCACTGCCAAGCCTCGCCCTGCAGTTGCCGCAGATCCCCGCCAGCGCGCGCCGCGTGCTCCCATTCAGCCTCGGTCGGCAAACGCTTTCCGGCCCAAGCGGCGTATGCTGCGGCCTCGTAGAAACTGACGTGAACGACCGGGGCGGCGGGATCCACATCGCATGGTCCCTGCAGAGTTAGCGTGCGCCAGGTGTCGCCGCAGTCGGCCCAGTAGAGTGGTGCGTTCCATCCCTCAGCCTGGACCAGCGCCCACCCGTCCGCGAGCCAGAACTCAGGCCGGCGGTAGCCGCCATCGGCCATGAACGCCAGCCAATCGCCGTTGGTAACCAGCTTTGAAGCCATGCGGAACGGCTTAAGCAGCACCTCATGGGGGGGTGTCTCATTGTCGAAGGCAAAACCCGAGCGGGCGCCGATTTCCGCCTTGCCGCCTTTGAAACCGATCCAGCGCAGCGGCTCCGGGCTCGTACGAGGCGCTGGCGCGCCCGGCGCATAACGGGGGCCCAGCGGCGACAGGGAGAACAGGTTGAGAGTGTCCATCAGGATCAGCTCCTGATGTTGTTCCTCGTGGGCTAGGCCGAGGATGGTCAGATCCTTGGCCGGCCTCGAGAAGCCGTGAGAAATGAGACGTTCCATGGACTGGTCCACATGGGCGCGATACTTTAGGATTTCCGCGACTCCGGGCCGCGTCAGCATACCCCGCGCGGGTCGCGGGTGACGCTCGCCCATGGCCTCGTAATAGGAGTTGAACAGGTAGCCGTAGCTGGGGTCGAAGGTCTTGTAGCCGGGCAGATATGGGCTCAGCACAAAGGTCTCGAAGAACCAGCTGGTATGGGCCAGATGCCACTTCACCGGACTGGCGTCCGGCATGGATTGAGCCTGTTGATCTTCGGCGGAAAGTGGCGCGGCCAGCGCCTCGCTAGCGCGCCGCACCAAGCGGTAGCGATCGACCAGCGAACTCGGTCTCTCGGAGGCGCGGCCGCTGGTCCGGACAGCCGGGGCGTCGTCGTGTGGCGCCATGGCCTGGTCCCTCATCTTAGCCGTGGTCCGGGTGAAGTAGTGTCGCCGGGTCGAGGGCGCTAGACCCGCCCCATCAACGCAGGCGCCTCGGCCGTGGTTGCCTACCGGGCTCCCGTTTCAGGGAATAAGCAGCACCCGCCCGACGGCCTGGCGGCTCTCGATATAGGCGTGCGCTTCCCCGGCCCTGGCGAGAGGGAATGCGCGGTCGATCACAACTTCGAGTTCGCCACGGGCGGCCTCGTCAATCAGCCTCTGGATATTCCTGTGGACGCGATCGCTAGTGATCTCCGCTCCCAGAAACACGCCGGTCAGGGATCGATTGCCGGCCATCATTGAAGAGACATCGATCTGCATCGGTTCGCGGCCCGCCGCCCCCACCATGGACACGCGGCCGCGGTAACCAAGGCTCAGGAGGCTCGCCTGAAGGGTTGGGCCGCCGACCGGATCGACCACAAGGTCAACGCCTTTTTTTGAGGTCAGGCGCATGATTTCCCCGACCACGTCATTGCGGCGATAATTGATCCCGTGATCCATCCCCAGGCGCGTGAGGCGCTGCAGGCGCTCATCACTGGAAGCAGTGGCGATCACAGTCGCTTCGGCGCGCTTGGCCAATTGGATTGCCGCCACACCGACTCCACTGGCCCCGGCCTGCACCAGCACCGTTTCGCCGCTCTTCAATCGACCGAATTCAAACAGGCACTCATCGGCGGTTCCGAACGTCACCGGGATCGCAGCGGCGAGCTTCGGGTCAAAACCTTCCGGGATTGGCCAGGCGCTCAGGGCCGACACGGCGCGCAGTTCCGCGTGCGATCCATGCGCCCCCACGGTCGCCACCTTTTGGCCAACCCGGAGGTTGGTAACCTCCGCGCCAACCTCGACAATCTCGCCGGCGGCTTGATAGCCAACTATGTGCGGTTTCCTGGGGAGCGCGCCCCGCCAACGGTTGAGGACGTCGCCACCTTCAATGCTGACCGCTTCGACGCGGATCAGCACCCCGTTCGGCGGGCATTCCGGATCGGTTACGTTCTCGTAGCGGAGCACATTGGGCCCGCCATTCTCGTAATAGACAGCGGCCTTCATAAGCGCCGATCCCCGACCTCGTTCGTGCGTGGCGGTGACGGAGGGATTCGAACCCTCGGTACGGCTTTACACCGTACAACGGTTTAGCAAACCGCCGCCTTCAGCCGCTCGGCCACGTCACCCGCGGCCGGGCCATACCTTGTCGGTCGGAGACTGGCAATCATGGCGGGCTCTGGCCAGCCAGGCGCGGGCCGACTGATTGGATTCCGTGACGTCAGCCGGATCGATCTCGCCAGCCAGCTTCTTGCAATAGATCATCGCCTCGATCGAGCCGTGAAGGGCCGCGAGGCTGAAGAGTGTGTGCGCCAGCACGAGATCGACGGCCTCGCCATCCTGCCCGGTGGCGTGGCGCAGACCCAACCGGAACAGTTCGTCGTTGCTCGGGTGAGCCTCAGGCCGGGGCAAACGGCCCTCTGAAGCGATCAGCGTCTGAATCGGGGCCATCGACCTTCCCCCAACTTGATGCTGAGAGTCTAACGCGCGGCCGTGAACCTGAAATTAACAGGGCCGCAGCCTGCTGCTCAGCGCGCGCGTTGGCCGAACAACACCTTCCGCGCCGCCTCGGCCTCCCGGCTCGACTGATTGAGGGCGACGGCTGAATGGATCTCCTTGGCCTGGGCGAGGGCGCGCTGGACGGGCTCGCGCGCGCCGATGCGCGCTTTCCAGTCTGTAAGATTGGGAAAGACGTCCAACTGAATAGCGGCGCTGGAATGACCAGCTACCCACGGCCAGGTTATCATGTCCGCGATACTGTATTCGCCGGCGATGTAATCGCGCCCCGCCAGACGGCTGTCCAACACGCCGTACAGGCGATCGACTTCGTTGGTATA
>DASXMK010000477.1:0-3973 GCA_036495705.1 Caulobacteraceae bacterium
CGCAATCGCGTGCGCATAGGCCGCCTGCATCCGCTCGCGGCCGATCAGGGCCGAGACCAGCATGAACAGGGTCGATTTGGGCAGGTGGAAATTGGTCATCAGGGCGTCGGCGGCGCGGAAGCGGTAGCCCTGGGTGATGAAGAGCCGGGTCTCGCCGGAAAACGGGCGCACCTGGCCATCGGCGTCGGTGGCGGTTTCAATGAGGCGCAGGCTGGTGGTGCCGACGCAGACGATGCGCCCGCCGCGGGCGCGGGCGGCGTTGAGGGCGGCGGCCGTGTCGGCGTCCACGAAGCCTGTTTCAGCATGCATGACGTGACGTTCAAGGGTCTCAGTCTTGATCGGCAGGAAGGTGCCGGCGCCGACTTGCAGGGTCACGAAGTGGGCCGAGAGACCGGCCTCGGTCATGGCCCGCAGCAATTGCGGCGTGAAATGCAGTCCGGCGGTGGGCGCGGCGACCGAACCGTCGACCTTGGCGTAGACCGTCTGGTAATCGGCGCGGTCGCGCTCGTCCTCGGCCCGGCGGCCGGCGATATAGGGCGGCAGCGGCATCAGCCCGGCGAGGTCGACGGCGCGGTCCAACTCGTCGCCGGCGAGGTCGAACTCCAGGCTCACTTCCCCGCCCTCGCCTTTCTCGGCCACGGCAGCGTCCAGCACGGAGAGCGAGCAGGCGCGCTCGCGGGTCTCGCCGAAGGCGATGCGGTCGCCGATCTCGAGGCGCTTGGCCGGACGCACGAAGGCGGCCCAGCGCGAAGGCCCAAGGCGGCGGTGCAAGGTGGCTTCGATGCGCGCGGCGTGGCCGTCGCGCTCGCGCCGGCCGATGAGCCGGGCGGCGATCACCTTCGTGTCGTTGAACACCACCGCATCGCCCGGGCGCAGACGGCTGGGCAGGTCGGCCACCGTGCGATCGGCCAGCTCGCCGTCGGCGCTGACTTCGAGCAAGCGGGCGTGGTCGCGCGGGGCCGCCGGGCGCAGGGCGATCCGCTCCGGCGGCAGGTCGAAATCGAATTCGGCGAGCGTCATCGCCTGGGGGCCTAGGATGGCGTCGGACCGGGCGTCAAGCGCGGCGGCTATCGCGCCCCGTCCGGTCCAGCTATGCAGCCACGCATGGACCTCATTCGGGGGATCGCCCTCATCCTCGCTGCCGGCTCGGCCGTGGCCGCGGTGCTGTCGCTGGGCGGGGCGGTCAGCAACCGGCTGGACATCCTCACCCACCTGGCTCCGATCTGGCTGGCCATGAGCCTGCTGGCCGTGTTGCTGCTGGGCCTGGCCGGGTTTTCAGGCGGGCGCGCCGCCCTGGTCCTGGCGGGCGTGACCGTCGTCATCGCGGCGGCGCTGATGGTCCCCGAACTTGTGGCCCGGGTCGCCGCGCGGCGCTTCGCCCCGGCCGGCCAGACGGTGAAGATCGTGCAGTTCAACGTCTGGGACCACAACCGCGACCCGGCGGCGACGGCAGGCTGGATCCTGGCCCAGAACGCCGACATCGTGGTCCTGGAGGAAACCGGGCGTGGCGACGTGGTGGCCAAGCTTTCCGACCACTTCGCCTACCAGTCTCAGTGCGACAAGACCTGCGGCACGACCATCCTCGCCAAGTCACAGCCGACCGATGGCGGACAGCTCATCTGGGCCAAGCTCGGGCGCAGGCACGCGGGCGCCTGGGCGACGTTCGGCGCGGGCGCGCGGGCGTTCACGATCGTCGGGACGCACTACCGCTGGCCTGAGCCCCTGGCGCGGCAGAAGGATCAGGCCTTGCGGTTCGCCGACGTCATTTCGCGCTTCGACCGCAGGAGCCTGATCGTGGTCGGGGATTTCAACCTGACCCCGTGGTCGTTCCGCCTGAGACGTCAGGACGCGCGGTTCGGCCTCAACCGCCTCAGCCACGCCATCTTCACCTTCCCGGCGGGCCGGAGCGGCCATTGGTGGACAAGCTTGCCGTTCCCGCTGTTGCCGATCGACCAGGTCTACGCCGGCGCGGACTGGCGGCCGGTAAGCATTGCCCGCGGCCAGGCCATGGGCTCGGACCATTATCCGATCGTGGCGGTGCTCACGCGGTAGGCGCCGTACTCTCTTCCCCCCGCATCGGGGGGAAGTGTCCCGAAGGGACGAAGGGGGGACGGAAACTCCGGCGCAGCGATCCCCCTTCCCGGCCGGAGTTTACCCTCGGGCCGACCTCTGGTCGGACCCGGGGGGCCGTACTTCCCCCTTGTAAAGGGGGAAGAGAGGGGTGTGTCAGGCGTCAGCCACGCGCATGGAGACGATCTTGCCCGGCTGATGCGGCGGCTCACCCTTGGGCAGGGCGTCGACGTGCTCCATGCCGGCCGTGACCTCACCCCATACCGTGTACTGATTATCCAGGAAGCGGGCATCGGCCAGGCAAATGAAGAACTGGCTGTTGGCCGAGTGCGGGTTGGACGTGCGGGCCATGGAGCACACGCCGCGGGCGTGGCGGGCGCTGGAAAACTCGGCCCGCAGGTCCGGCTTGTCGGAGCCGCCGCCGCCGGTCCCGGTGGGATCGCCCCCTTGGGCCATGAAGCCGTCGATGACCCGATGGAAGCTCACGCCGTCGTAGAAGCCCTCGGCCGCCAACTCCTTGATCCGGGCCACGTGGCCGTGGGCCAGATCGGGCCGCAGGCGGATGGTCACCGGGCCGGTTGCCAAGGTCATGATCAGGTTTTCTTCGGACATGGCGCTCACTTCACTTGGCTGGGGAGATCGAGATCGCACAGGGAAAGGCCGATCAGCTTCTCGGCCCGGACCCTGGCGGTCATGGCCGTGAACCACGCCCCGCGCGGATCGATCACCCGCACCTGCGGGCGCTGGGCGGCGGGAAGATCGGCCAGGATCCGCACGGTCAGCATCTTGTCCTGCGGCGGGGCCACCGGCTCACCGGTCTTGATGGCCCGCACCACGTCCATCCCGGCGATGACCCGGCCGACCGGGGTGTATTTCTGGTCGAGGTTGGTCTGGGTGGCGCGCATCAGGAAGAACTGGCTGTTGCCGCTGTCCGGATCATCGGCGCGGGCCATGCCGACGACGCCGGGGCAATAGGTGGCCCAGGCGTTGACCTTGTGGTCGGCGGTGAGCGCGGCCAGGTCGAGGGACTGGCTGACCACCGGCATGGCCCCGATGAAGCCGGATTCGCGGCCGCCTTCCTTGTCGACGACGATCAGGGGCGTGGTGGCGTCGCGCTTGAAGGTGAACTCGGCCGGCAGATTGGGCTTGGTCGAACCGCCACCGCCGGTATCGGTGGGATCGCCGGTCTGATCCATGAAGCCGTCGATGACCCGAAAGAACGCCCGGCCGTCGTAGAACCCGGCCTTGGCCAGATCGCGGACCTGGGCGGCGGACTTGGGCGCAACCTCGGGGCTGAGCTCGACCAGCACCCGGCCGCGGTTGGTGTCGATGACCAGGACATTGTTGGGGTCGGGCGTGCGCCAGTCGGCCGCGGCCGGGGCCGCCAGGGCCGGGGACGACTTGGGGGGAGGCTTGGAGGCGGCGCCGGCGGCGACGGCCAGGGCGGCCAGGACCACGCCGTGGGCCACGAACATCAGGGCAGGCTTCATCTCAGCCCGCCTAACGCGCGTCTCCCGACAGGGCAAGGGCGTTGGCGATCAGGCCGGAGCGTATTTGGCGGCCAGGCGCGCGGCCACGCCCGGCGGCACGAAGCGGCTGACATCGCCGCCCATGGACACGATGTCCTTGACCAGGCGCGAAGCCACCGCCTGGTGGCGCGGATCGGCCATCAGGAACACGGTCTCGATGTCGCGATCGAGCTGCTGGTTCATGGCCGTGAGCTGGAACTCGTGCTCGAAGTCGGAGAACGCCCGAAGGCCACGGACCAACACCTGGGCGCCGAGCGCGCGGGCGGCATTGATGGTGAGGCCCTGGTAGCCGTGCACCACGATCTCGGCCTGACCCTGTAGCGGAGCGGTTTCCTCGCGGGCGATCTCCATGCGTTCCTCGAGGCTGAACAGCG
>DASXMK010000478.1:0-8328 GCA_036495705.1 Caulobacteraceae bacterium
CTCCTTCACCCGCAGCTTCGCGGCGCGGCACAAGGACCGTGGCCTAACGGTGCTGTCATTGCACCCCGGCTGGGTGAAGACCGACATGGGCGGACTGAACGCCGACATCGACGTGGCCACCAGCGTCAAGGGTCTGGCCGACGTGGTCGAGCGGGCGCAGAAGGACCACAAGGACGGCTTCTTCAACTACAAGGGCGAGACCGTGCCCTGGTAAGGGCCCGTGAGCGGAGGTTGGCCGGCCCGGTCCTGTGACTGAAGGCCTACTCAATCCTGGCGATAAGGTCCTGGTCACCGGGGCCACCGGTTTCGTCGGCTCGGCGGTGCTGCGAGCCCTGGCGGATCGTGGCCTCAGGCCCCGCGCCCTGGCCCGCCCCGCCAGCGTGAGGACCAATCTCGAGGGCGTCGACTGCGAGATCGCCGAGGGCGATATGACCGACGCGGCCTCGATGGCGACCGCCATGGCTGGGTCGCGTTATTTATTCCACGTGGCAGCCGACTACCGGCTGTGGGCGCGCAATCCCAACACCATCCTGGTGGCCAATCTCGAAGGCGCGCGCACGGTGATGGAGGCCGCCTTGGCCGCCGGGGTGGAGAAAATCGTCTACACCTCGTCCGTCGCCACCCTGCACGCCGGTCGCGAGGCGGTGGATGAAACCGCGCCTCTGGCCGACGGCGAGGGCATCGGCGTCTACAAGCGCAGCAAAGTGGCGGCCGAGCGCCTGGTGGAGCGGATGATCGATAGGGGCCTGCCGGCCGTCATCGTGCTGCCATCGACGCCCATCGGGCCGCGCGACATCAAGCCGACGCCAACCGGCCGGATCCTGGTGGAGGCCGCTTGCGGGCGCATGCCGGCGTTTGTCGATACCGGGCTCAATCTGGCGCATGTGGACGACGTGGCCGCCGGGCATCTGCTGGCGCTGGAGCGCGGGGCTGTCGGCGAGCGCTATATCCTCGGCGGCCAGGACGCCAGTTTGCGGACCCTGCTGGGCGAGATCGCGGCCTTGAGCGGGCGCCGACCGCCCACAGTTCGCCTGCCGCGCACGCCGTTCTATCCCCTCGCCTACGCCGCCGAAACGGTGGCCCGGGTCACCGGCAAGGAGCCGTTCCTGACCCGCGACGCCCTGGATATGGCCGCCCACCAGATGTTCTTCACCTCGGCCAGGGCCGAACGCGAGCTGGGCTATCGCGCCCGACCCTACCGCGAGGCGCTGGCCGACGCCCTGGCCTGGTTCCGAGCCCACGGCTACATCCGATGAGCCCGAGCCTGGGTCTTGGCCTGATTTGTCTGGCCGCGTGGGTCTACCTCCTGGCCTTCCGGGGTGGATTCTGGCGCGGGCGCGAGCGTGACGACGCCGATCAGCCGGCCGAACCGGCGGCCTGGCCGGCGGTGGTGGCGGTGGTTCCGGCCCGCAACGAAGCCGATGTCGTGGCTCAGGCGATCGGCTCCCTGCGGCGCCAGGACTATCCGGGCGCGTTTCGCATCATCCTGGTGGACGACGACAGCGACGACGGCACCGCCGAGGCGGCTCGTCGGGCCGAGGGCGACCACCCTTTCGAGGTCATGCGGGGAGCGCCGCTGGCCGAAGGCTGGACCGGCAAGCTGTGGGCGCAGAGCCAGGGCGTGGCCAAGGCGGCCGAGACCGCGCCGGCCTATATCTGGTTCACCGACGCCGACATCTCGCATGACCGCAGCAACCTTCGGGCCCTGGTGGCGCGGGCCGAGGAAGGCGGTCTGGCCCTGACCTCACTGATGGTCCGTCTGACGGTGCGCAGCGGTTGGGAGCGGCTGCTGATTCCCGCCTTCGTGTTCTTCTTCCAGATGCTGTTCCCGTTCGCCTGGGTGAACGATCCGCGGCGCCGGACCGCGGCCGCCGCCGGCGGGTGCATGCTGGCGCGGCGCGATGCGCTGGAGGCCTCGGGCGGCTTGGCCGCCATCGGCGGGGAGATCATCGACGATTGCGCCCTGGCCAGAACCATGAAGCGCCAGGGGCCGATCTGGCTGGGCCTGACCCGCCGCGCCCAGAGCCTTCGGCCCTATGCCGGCCTTGGTCAGATCGGGCGCATGGTGGCCCGTTCGGCCTACGCCCAGCTGGGCTTCTCGCCCTGGCTCCTGGCGGGAACGGTCGTCGGCATGGTCGTGGTCTTCGCCCTGCCGGCCCTGCTGTGGCTGGTTCCTGGGCCCGGCCAGCCGCTCGGCCTGCTGGCGTGGATAGCCATGGGGTGGTCCATTCAGCCAACCCTTCGCATTTATCGGCTGTGGGGCGTGTGGGGCTTCACGCTGCCGCTTGCCGGGGTCCTGTACGGCGCCTTCACACTGTGGTCGGCGATCGAGCACTGGCGGGGACGGGGCGGCCTGTGGAAAGGTCGGGTCCAGGCCGGCGGCTATATGGAGGTCCGGGGATGAGCGACGAACTCGCCTCCGGCAAAGGACACCGCGACGAGAACTTTCCCGTCGCCTCGTTCCTGATCGCCAGGCGTCACCGCGCCGCGATCATGGCCTTTTACAAGGTCGCGCGCATGGCCGATGACATCGCCGACAATCCCACCGCCGCGCCGCGCGAAAAGGACGCCCGCCTGGCGGCCATCGAAGCCAGCCTCACCGGGGCCAGCGATGAGATCGAGGTGGCCGCGGCCTTGCGTGAGATCATGGCCAGCCGGGCCATACCGGCGCGTCACATCCTCGATCTGCTGGAGGCGTTTCGCCGCGACGTGCGCAAGATCCGCTATGAATCATGGGCGGAACTGATGGACTATTGCCGCTATTCGGCCGCGCCCGTGGGACGGTATGTCTTGGCGGTGCATGGCCAAAGCCCGGCGACCTGGCCGGCGTCGGACGCCTTGTGTTCGGCCCTGCAAGTCATCAATCATCTGCAGGATTGCGCCCAGGACTTTCAAACGCTCAACCGGGTCTATCTGCCATTGGATTCGCTCTCCGCCGCCGGCGTCGACGTGACGGCCTTGTGCGCGAGCCGCGCCTCTCCGGCCCTGGCCGGCGTCATCGCCGACCTCTCGCGGCGCTGCCAGGCGCTGCTGGCGACCGCCCAGCCCCTGGCCGGAGCGGTGCGCGATACGCGCCTGCGTCTGGAAATCGGGGTCATCCGCGCCCTGGCGGTAGACCTGGCTCACCGCCTGACGATGCGCGATCCGCTGTCCGAGCGGGTCCACCACCGCCCGCTCGAGGCGCTGGGCGCGGCGCTTCTTGGCGGCGCCGAGGTCCTGTTCGCCAAAGGTGGGGGCTCGGCAAAGGCGCAAACCGGCGCCATAGGAGGGGCATGACAGTCAGCGCCACCGCCAAGGTCGCCTCCGGCGCCGAAGCCCAGGCCCAGGGGAGTTCGTTCTACAGCGCCATGCGCCTGCTGCCCAAGCCGGAGCGCTCAGCGATGTTTGCCATCTACGCCTTCTGCCGCCAGGTCGACGACATCGCCGACGAGAAGGGCCCGACCCCGGAAGAACGCTGCGCCATGCTGGGCGTCTGGCGGCGCGCGGTCGACAGTCTCTACACCGCCAGCCCCGCCGCCCGGGTGCGCGATCTCGCCGTCCCCACTAGCCGCTTCAACCTCGCCCGCGACGACTTCCTGGCCGTGATCGACGGCATGGAGATGGATGTGGGCGAGCCGATCCGCCGGCCGCCGTTCGAGATGCTCGACCTTTACTGCGATCGTGTGGCCAGCGCTGTGGGCCGGCTGTCGGTCAAGGTGTTCGGCATGGGGGACGAGCCAGGGAAATTGCTGGCCCACCATCTCGGCCGAGCGCTGCAGTTCACCAACATCCTGCGCGATCTGGACGAAGACGCGGCCGTGGGCCGACTCTATCTTCCCGACGAAGCTGTGGTCGCCGCCGGCATCGCCACCCATTACCATCCGGTCGCCGTACTAGATCACGCCAATATCGACATCGCCTGCCGTTGGCTCGCGGCCAAGGCCAACGAGCACTACAAGGCCGCCGACGCGGTGCTGGCCAAGCGCCCGAAGGGAAAGCTGCGCACGCCACGGCTGATGAGCGCGGTCTATCGCACCATCCTGAGGCGCATGGAGAAGACCGGTTGGAAGACGCCGCGCGAGCGCGTCATCCTCAGTAAGGCCCACTTGGCCTGGATCGTGGCCACCCGCGGGCTGCGGCGGTGAATTTCACAATCTCTTCCCCCTTCACAAGGGGGAAGTACCGGCGAAGCCGGGGATGGGGGATCGTCGCACCAGCATTTCAGTCCTCCCTTCGACCCTTCGGGCCACTTCCCCCCGATGCGGGGGGAAGAGAGAGCCCTGCAGTTTGAGAGTCTACGTCATCGGCGCTGGGCTGGCCGGGCTCTCGGCCGCGACACGCCTGGCTGAGCGCGGACACCCGGTCACCCTGATCGAAGCTTCGGCGCAGGCCGGCGGTCGCTGTCGCTCCTATTACGATGGCGTGCTGGAGATGACCCTGGACAACGGCAACCACCTGCTGCTGTCCGGCAATCAAGCCGCCTTCCGCTATCTCAAACGCATCGGCGCCGAGGCGTGCGTGACCGGGCCGGCCGACGCGCGGCTCGATTTCTGCGACCTTGCCGAAGGGGCGCGCTGGACGATCAAGCCCAACGCCGGGCCGATCCCCTGGTGGTTGTTGATCGCCGGCCGGCGCGTGCCGGGTACGAGGGCCCGCGACTATCTGGACCTCGCCCGGCTGGCGGCGCCACAGGGCGGACGGCGGGTGGGCGATGTGGTCGGGGACAAAGGTCCGCTGTGGCGGCGGCTCACCGAGCCGTTCCTGGTGGCGGCGCTCAATACGACGGCGAAGGACGGTTCGGCGGCCCTGGCGGGAGCGGTGATCCGTCAGTCCCTGGCGCGCGGCGGCGCCGCCTATCGCCCACGCATCGCCACCCCCAACCTCGCCGCCGCCCTGGTCGATCCGGCCCTGGCCTACCTCGCCGCGCACGCGGCCGACGTCAGGCTGCAGACCCCGGTCAAATCCCTGAGCTTTTCCGGCCAGCGGGTCACCGGCCTGGCTACCGCCGAGGGCGAGATCGCAGTTGAAGCCGACGAGGCCGTCATCCTGGCCGCGCCACCATGGATCTCCGAGGCCCTGGTCCCCGGCTTGACCACCCCCAACGCCTTCAACGCCATCGTCAATGGGCATTTCCGCTTCGCCCCGCCCAAGGGCGCGGCCCCGATCGTGGGCGTGATCGGCGGCACGGCGCAGTGGGTGTTCGCCTTCGAAGACCGCCTGTCGGTGACGGTCAGCGCCGCCGACGATCTGGCCGATGAGGACCGCGAAGGCCTGGCGCGGACCCTGTGGGGCGACGTGGCCAAGGTTCACGCCCTTCCGGACACCTTGCCGCCGTGGCGGATCGTGAAGGAGCGCCGGGCGACCTTCGCCGCCACGCCCGAGCAGGACGTCCGGCGGCCGGCCGCCCGCACGCGCTGGGCCAACCTGGTCTTGGCCGGCGACTGGACGGCGACCGGGTTGCCGGCGACGATCGAAGGGGCGGTGCGCTCGGGCGAGACCGCGGCGGAACTTGCGAGATAGCGATATGTCGGTTCGGATGATCGTATGCTCAGTGGCGATGGCCGCGGCGTGTTGCATGACCGCGGAGGCGGCCCTTGCGCAGGCGAACGTCGCCGCGCCCTCAGCCGAGTCAAACCTCGTCACCAAGCCGATCTGGGCCCAGATTCTGAGTAATGAGTCTCTGAACGAATTTTACCCAGATCGAGCCAGGAGAATGGCCATTACCGGATTTTCGATCGTCGAATGTCTCGTGAACGACGCTGGGTCCCTCGAAAAATGCAGTTTGGTCGCCGAAGAGCCCAAGAAAGAAGGCTTCGGCTTCGCGCTGCTCAAAATACCCCATTTTCTGAAGGTCGGCGCCAACGACGAGACCGGTCAGCGAACGGTCAATCGGCCGATCAAGCTGGGCGCCCAATTTGGTCAATTGAAAGGTCAAAAAGACGGAGACGGCGCGCAGGCCTATGGCCTGAACTTGTATGTAGTCGGTGATTGAGCGCGACACTCCACGCGCGTTGACCCTCCGCGTCTACGGAAGGGAGGCGATCTTGGCGCTTTCGGTCCACAGGCGGGCGACGTTGCCCGGATCGCGGGCCGCGACGGCGAGCGCGACGCCTCGCCCTCACTGGTCGCTAAGTTCAATTACCGGCTAAGAAGGACTCATAGCCGACACGCCCCTGAAAGAAATCCAGTTTGGTATCGTCCGGGTCGCGGAGCTCAAAGTGCTTCATTCCACCCGAAAACGTTTCCACCGCCGGGACCGCCAGGCCGGATTCCAGAATTTTGGCGCGATATCCATCGATATCCTTGCACTCGAATGCGAGATGATCGGGGCGAAGACGCGGCTTCGCGGCTTCGTCACCTTGCGGAACAAAGAGTTCAATCGTGAAACCGCCCTTGGCGAGAGAGACGAAGGCTTGCCGCATTGTGGGGTGCTCGTCGCGCCCGACCATCTCGAAACCAAGGTTGCCACAGTAGAAATCGACCGCACGCTCCAAGTCTTCGACAGGAATAGCGATGTGCCAAATATCAACTGAGTTATCCATGATTTACTCGGTTTTCTTGATGCGCCTTCAAGGGTCAGGGCGTGATCAGGAGCCGGCAAGTTCCGGCATGCCGGCGATCTTGGCGCTTTCGGTCCACAGGCGGGCGACGTTGCCCGGATCGCGGGCCGCGGCTGAGGGTTGCACCAATTTGCGTTTGGCCCAGTAGCCGCCGGTGCGGCCCTCGACCTCGCGGGCGCTGGCCAGCCAGACCAGTGTGTCGGCCCCCTGCTCGGGGGTCAGGGCGAAGCGCTGGGCGAAGCGCATCAGGCTGCTGAGCAAGCCTTTGGTATTGTGGCCGAAATTGGTGTTGACCCCGCCCGGATGGAAGCAATTGGCGGTGACCCCCGTGCTGGCCAGGCGGCGGGAAAGCTCGCAGGTCCACAGGATGTTGCACAGTTTGGAGGTCCCGTAGGCGGTCATGGCCGAATAGCGCTTCTGCGACTGCAGATCGTCGAAATCGAGCCGTCCGAAATTGTGCGCCACCGAGGCGGTGCTGACGATCCGCGCCCTGGGGCCGAGGTTCGGGCGCAGCACCTCGGTGATGACGAAATACGCCATGTGGTTGACCGCGAAAGTCATCTCCAGGCCGTCGGCGGTGACCTGGCGGTGATCGAAGATCGCTCCGGCGTTGTTGGCCAGGACATCGATGCGGCCGGCCTTGGCCGCCAGGGCCGCCCCGGCGGATTTCATGCCGGCCAGGCTGGCGAGGTCGGCCAGGACCCAGTCGTGGGCGGCTGGGCCGACCGCCTTGAGAGCAGCCAGGGTGGCGTGGGCCTTGGCCGGGTCGCGAGCGGTGAACACCACCCGAGCGCCCTGCTTCGCCAGCGCCAACGCGGCCACCGCGCCGATGCCGGAAGTGGCGCCGGTGATGACGACGGTCTTGCCTTGCATGGCGCGCGATCCTTCTCAGGTTATAAGGCTATCGCACAGCTTTGGCGGGACTTCGATATGGACGACGCCGCGGCCCTGCGCCCTGACCTTGCCCGCGACCTCGACGCGGCCGTGGACCGCGCCGCCGCGGCTCTGACGGCGCGCCAGAGGGGCGACGGCCACTGGGTGTTCGAACTCGAGGCCGACGCCACCATTCCGGCCGAATACATCCTGTTGCGCGCCTATCTGGGCGAGCCCGACGCTCCCGAGCTGGAGCGCAAGATCGGCGTCTACCTGCGCCGGATCCAGGGCGAGGACGGCGGGTGGCCCCTGTTCCACGGCGGGGCGATGGACGTCTCCGCCACCCTCAAGGCCTATTTCGCGCTGAAGATGATCGGCGACGACCCGGCGGCGGCGCACATGGCCGGGGCGCGGCAGGCCATCCTGGCTCGGGGCGGGGCCGAGCGTTGCAATGTCTTCACCCGCATCCTCCTGGCCCTGTTCGGGATGATCTCCTGGCGGGCGGTTCCCGAAATGCCGGTGGAGATCATCAGCCTGCCGCGCTGGTTCCCGATCCATCTCGACAAGGTCTCGTATTGGGCGCGCACGGTGATCGCGCCCCTCTTGGTGCTTCGAGACCTGCAGCCGCGGGCGCGCAATCCGCGCGCCGTGCGCATCGACGAGCTGTTCGTGGCCCCCCCCGAACAGATGGCCGGGCTGAAGCGCGCGCCGCACCAAAAGGAACCCTGGGCCAGCGGCTTCTTCGCCCTCGACGCGGTGCTGCGCGTGGTCCGGCCGTGGTTTCCCAAAGGCGGCCATGCGCGGGCCATCGCCCGGGCCAAGGCGTTCGTCGACGAGCGGCTCAACGGCGAGGATGGGCTGGGCGCGATCTTCCCGGCCATGGCCAACGCGGTGATGATGTACGACGCCCTGGGCC
>DASXMK010000479.1:0-4381 GCA_036495705.1 Caulobacteraceae bacterium
CCGCCCTGCCGGTGCTGCGTGCGAGTGGCGAGGCCGTGGTCGTGAATGTCGCCTCCGGTATCGCGCTGATCGGCGCGCCGTTCTATGCGACCTATGCCGCGACTAAAGCCGGGCTTGCCCGGTTTGGCGAAGCCCTCCGACGTGAGCTCAAGGGCGAAGGTGTTCACGTGCTGACCGCATACCCTGGCGCGACCGACACGCCGATGATGAAATCAAATCGCGCCGGACCCGAGCTTGGCTTCTCGCGTGAGCCGGCCTCCGCCGTCGCCGACGCCATTGTCGAGGGGATCGAGACCAACGCTTTCGAAGTGATCCGCGGCGGCGAGGCTCGGGCCCAAATGATCACGCTCAATCGTACCAACCCAGCAGCCGTGGATGAGCGGTTCCTGGGACTGAAACCGGCCCTCGAAGAGGCGGTAAAGGACCACTCGGCGCTGTGACACTGGACGCACGCCGCTTACCAACGGCGCCCTACGCCTGAGTAATCGAGCGCCGCAACGCGGCGAGCGGCGCGCCATCGTCGAACGCAACGCCGCCGTCCGGCCGGACCATCACCCCCAGCCGGCGAAACAGCGCCGGCAGGTCCGTTTCCACCCGGCTGTGGGCAAAGCGCGCGTATAACGACGAAAGCGCCTGGGTTCCGGTGGCCAGATCGCCAACCCGCATCAGCTGCTCGGGCGACCAACGCGCGCTGTTGCCGCCGCTCGTGCGGTTCACGGCGCGCAGGGCCTCGCGCAAGGTCCGCCGTCCACGGCTCTGGTCATGAATAGCGACTTCGGCCAGCAGCCAGAAGGTCGCGCCGCCCCAATAGAGCCGGCCGTGGGCGGTCGTGCCGTCCATGCCTTCGTCGCCAGGTCCGGGCTCGCCGGTGGGCATGCCCCTCACCGACTGGCGCCAGACGTCTTCGACAGGCAGATGCCCGGCCTGGGCCTGGGCGATCGGTTCGACATAGACGGCGTTGCCTTCCTGCAGCCACAACGCGCGGCGGGGAAGGTCCGGCAGGGCGGTGTGGGTCATCTCGTGAACCAGCACCCAGTCGCGCGCGAACGCCGCGTCGTCGGCGCTGACGCCGACGTGGATTCGGCTGGCCGAGCCGGCATAGCCGAAGGTGGTGGCGTGGCCTACCCGGGCGCCCGGCTCGGCGATCACCAGCAAGCCATGACGGGTGACCGGGTAGCGGCCGAAATAGGTCGAGATGGCGACCGCGCTGCGACGCACCCAGGTGAGCACCAGGTTGCGATCCAAGCCGGGGGCGCCGTCGGCGAAGACGACATCGATGACCCCGCCGGCAAGCCTGAGAGGCGTTGCTGGCTGGAGTCGAAGGGCGCGGTACACCATGTCGGGGTCGTCGTAGCCAGCCCGCGAGTCGGCAAGCGCCGAGCCCCCGGCCGCCGCCGCGCCCATGGCGATCAACAACACGCGGCGATCCATATCGCGTGCGCCTATTTCAGCGCTGTCGCCGCGAACGCCCTGATCCGTTCCGGATTGGTTTCGCCGAGCGTCCGCCCAACCTCGCGACCGCCCTTGTAGGCGATCAGCGTGCTCTGCTCGGTGATGCCAAGCGCCGCCTTCTCCCGGCTCTGGTGGTCATAGTCGAGGCGCAGGATGACCAACCGGGCGTACGCCGGGTTGTTCGCCAGGGCGTCGATGGTGGGCGCTTGGGCGCGGCACGTCGGGCACCAGGGCGCGAAGGCGTCGACCAGGATCGGTTTTCCCGCCGCCTGCGCGCTCTTGAGCCCCGCGAGGCTGAAAGGCGTGACCGGCTGGGCGAAAGCCGACGTGGCGATGGTGAGCGCCGCCAGCGACAGGGGGAGCGACAGAAGGGGGCGGATCATTGGCGAGGTCCTTGTGGTTGCCGGGCTGCCAGACCATCCGCTCGCGATCGCCGCCCGGTTACATTTCGGCGTCGCGGGAGCCTGATGCGTTTGCATCGGAGAGATGCGAGCGCTGAATCAGGCTCTACACTTTTGAATCCAGAGCCAATCACCCCCGTTCAGCCAATTCCGTCAGAACGGGGTTTGCTCTAGAGGCGATCACATAACCTGGGCCGGTTCGCCGCCGACCGCCTCGTGCAGCACAAAGCCTTCAAGCGGGTCGCTTTCGCCGCGCCAGGGCGCGGTCTCGAGCACGCGCATGGTGTGCGCATAGCCCGCCTCCCAGCGCCGCCGGATCCCCGAGGGGCTGAAATCGAGGTCCTTGTTCTGATCCTCATCATCAAGGCGCGGCGCCAGCAGGCGCACGACATGCATGCGCGTGCGGCAGCCGTAGTCGGCCAGGGCGCGCACCTCGGCGTCCTGGTTCAACGGTTCGGGGATCAGGTCGGCGAGCCGGGTGATGACGTGTCGGAGCTGATGCAGCTGGCGCTGGCGGGCGATGTGCACCGCCGAACGGCTGGCGTATTGCACATCCTTCTTGCGGTTCAGCACGTCCTGCATCGACCGCGGTTCGCGACCTTCCGGGTTCCACAGATGAACGGCATAGATCATCGAATCGCGGCGAGGGCGGTCATCGAACACCACCTCCACGGGCGTGTTCGACAGGATCCCGCCGTCCCAATAGAGCCCGTCATCTATACGCACCGGCGGAAAGGCCGGCGGCAGGGCCCCCGAGGCCAGGACGTGGCGGATGTCCAGACGCGTGTCGCGCGAGTCGAAATAGGTCATTTCGCCGGTGGTCACGTCGCTGGCCCCCACGGTCAGACGCGTGCGCGCCTTGGCTAACAGCTCGAAATCGAGCAGGTCGGCCAGCGTCGCCTTGAGCGGCTCGACCGAATAGTAGCCCGCCTCCTCGCATGGCAGAAACGCGAACGGGCTGAGTAACGCCCGCCCGTTGGGCTCGAAAAAGCCGGGAATGCCCGCTGAGACCGCCCACCAGTTGCGCACGGCCGCCGGTATCGCCGGCGTCCCCGGAGTTTCGAAGAGATGGCCACGCGCGATCCGCTTCCAGAACTCGGCCAGGCGGGGCATGCGCTCGGAGCGTGGGCTGCCGGCAATGATGGCCGCATTGATCGCGCCGATTGATGTGCCGACGACCCAGTCGAGCTCGACCCCGGCCTGATCGAGAGCCTGGTACACGCCGACCTGATAGGCGCCCAGCGCGCCCCCGCCCTGAAGCACGAGCACCTGCTGGCCGAGGTCGGCGACGTCCCCGATGTTGGGATCAAGCGACATTGACCGGCTCCTGCGCCAGGCCGGTGATCAGCCGGGCCCCGCGCTCGAAGGTGAGGTAGTTCCACAGCCAGTTGGCCCCGACGACGAAGCGGTTGCGAAAGCCGACTAGAAAATAGATGTGCGCGGTCGACCACAGCAGCCACGCCGGCAGGCCCGAGAGGCGCAACCAGCCAAAGTCCGCCACCGCTCGCTTGCGTCCGATCGTGGCCAGATTGCCCCAATTGCGATAGCGGAACGGCGTGGGTGAGGATCGCTGGGTGATGCGCGCCGCGATCGTGCGCGCAACGTAAGCGCCCTGTTGTTTGGCGGCCGGCGCCACGGCGGGGGTCGCGCGGCCGCCGGCGTCGATCACCGTGGCGGCGTCGCCGATAACGAAGATATCGGGGTGGCCCGACACGGTCAGATTCGGGGTGACCCGCACCCGCCCGCTGTGATCGGCCTGGGCGCCCAGCCAGGCGGCGGCGGGGGAGGCCTGAACCCCGGCCGCCCAGATGACGGCCGCCGACGCGATCCGCTCCCCGTCCACCGTCACCCCATAGGCGCCGACATCGGTGACCCGGCCGTTCAGCCGCACGACGACGCCAAGATCCTCGAGTGCGCGCCGGGCGGCGTCCGCCAGCGCCCGCGGGAACGCCGCCAGCAGTCGCTGGCCGGCTTCGATAAGGATGATGCGCAGGCAGTCGCGGGTGATGAAGCGAAAGTCCATGGCGGCGGCGTGGCGTGTCAGCTCGGCGATCGCACCGGCCATCTCCACGCCAGTGGGACCTCCGCCAATGACGACGAAGGTGAGGAATTCCGACCGATCGGGCAAGCTCTCCTGGCGGATGGTTTCGGCGCGCTCCATGGCCAGCAGCACGATGCGCCGCACGCGCGTAGCGTCGTCGAGGGTCTTGATGCCCGGCGCGTGCTCGGCCCAGTCATCGCGTCCGAAGTAGCTGTGCCGCGCCCCCGTGGCGATGACCAGCATGTCGTAGGCGAGGGCGCCGCCGCCGGCGAGCTCAACATGGCGGCGATCCGCATCGACTCCAGTCACTTGGCCCAGGAGCACCCGGGTCCGCGCCCGGTCCCGGATGATCGATCGGATCGGCGCGGCGATGTCGGCGGGCGAGAGGCCGGCGGTGGCGACCTGATACAGCAGGGGCTGGAACAGGTGATGGTTCTGCCGGTCGACAATCGTGATCGTGGCCCCCGACCGGGCCAGACCCCGTGCG
>DASXMK010000480.1:0-7863 GCA_036495705.1 Caulobacteraceae bacterium
CCCGGGCGCTGCTCGGGGCCTTCGCCGCTCCGGCCCCTCTGGAGGCCCTGCGTCAGGCCATGGAGACGGCCACCGGCCAGCACGACAACGTCGATTTCGCCCTGTTCGCCCTGGCCGGCGCCCTGAAGCTGCCGCCGGACGCGCCCTTCGCCTTGTTCGCCACCGCCCGTTGCGCCGGCTGGACGGCCCACGCCATGGAGCAGATCACCGATGGCGAGCTGATCCGCCCGCGGGCCCGCTATGTAGGCTTGACCCCTGAGGGCTGACCGATCGTCATCCATAGTCGGTCCACTTGCGCCTGCAGGTCGCCGGTCACTGCCCGCCGCTGCAACGCCAGCCCCTGGAGGCTGATGGCGCGGCCGCCCAGGAAATGCCCCTGCCAGCCGTAGCCGACCACGTAGAGCGACCGATCCTGGCGGGTTTCGCCGTTTTCCACATAGACGGTGACCACCGCCACCGGCAGCCGGCCCAGGCCCGCTTTTGTCGCGTGCGCGGCGGCCAGGGCCCGGTCAAGGCCCGGGGCGATCCACGCGGCCTCGATGCGCGGGACGGCGGCGGTGACGTCCACCGGATGACCCAGCACCGCACGGGGAAAAACATAGCGCTGCGACTGGATCACCTGGCTCGGCTCAACAGCCTTCAAGCCCAAGCGACGCCCGTTCCCCTCGGGCGCGGCTTCAAGCACGAACGCGGCGCCACGGCTCGCCTGCCTGGCCTGCGCCGCCTCGAGATGGGACTTCTCGACGTGCTCGCGGTGCGTATCCCAGTAGTTGAGGGCGGCGATCACCAGCCCCAGCACCGCGGCCACCTCGCCTATGGTCAGCCAAAGGCGCCCGCGCTTGCGATCCGGCGACTCGGGGGCGGCCACGCGCCTACCGCAGCGCCGGCTCGGCCATCTGCAAGGCCTCGGCGTACTGGCCGCCCTTGCGGAAGCGATACAGATAACTGGGGATCACCGCCTCGACCGGGGTGGGGGTCACGCCGAGATCGGCCAAGCCGATGGCCCCGGCTGACACCACATTGTCGGTGCGCAGCAGTTCCACTTGGTCGCTGGTCAGCGGCGGAGCGATGAACCCGCTGCGGGCGATGAGGTCGCCGAGCTTGCCCAGCCGACTGGCCAGACCAAAGCCGATCGGCGCCAGCAGGCGGCGGCGTTCTATCACCGCCAGCGTCAGGCGCATCAAGGCCTCGAAACTGTAGATTTCCGGCCCGCCCAACTCATAGGTTTGGCCGGCGGAGGCGGGATCGGCCAAGGCGGCGGCGACCGCAGCGGCTACGTCGCCTACGAACACCGGCTGGAAGCGCGTCTGGCCGCCGCCGATCAAGGGCAGGGCCGGCGCGCTCGCGGCCATGGTGGCGAAGCGGTTGAAGAAGGCGTCGCCTGGCCCAAAGATCACCGAGGGCCGCAACACCACGGCGCCGGGGAAAGCGTCCCTGACTGCAGACTCCCCCGCCGCCTTGGTGCGGGCGTAGGCCGACGAACTATCGGCGCTGGCCCCGAGGGCGGAAATGTGGATCAACCGGGTCGCGCCCTCGACCCTGGCCGTCGTCGCGATCCTGGCCGCGCCTTCGACATGAAGCGCTTCGAACGTCTGCCGGCGCGTCTCATAGAGCACAGCCACGAGATTGACGCAGGTCTCGGCCCCGTCGAGGGCGCGGGCGACCGAAGCGTCGTCGCGGACATTGGCCTGGACGATATCGATCTGGCCGACATCGCCCAGCATCCGTAGGCGGTAGGCGCGGCCTGGCTGGCGCGCCGCCACGCGCACGCGATAGCCGCGCTTGGCCAGCGCCCGCACGACCTGAGCGCCCACGAAGCCCGATCCGCCGAACACGGTCGTCAAACCCTTCATTGGCGCTGGATCGATCCCTTTCGGCGCTGGAAGGGCCTGCGATAGACGAGGCGCCGGCACGGCGCAACGGATCGCCTCTTCCCGCCGCCGCTCTGACTGATTGACCTTGCCAGGGCGGCGCCCTATGCGTCGCGGCCTCGCGCGACCCGGGGGGACGGGCGGGCCCAGGTGGCGGAATTGGTAGACGCGCTGGCTTCAGGTGCCAGTGGCTTAACGGCCGTGAAGGTTCGAGTCCTTTCCTGGGCACCATCCTGAGGGACAAAGCCTTCATCAATTGAGGATATGGGCTTCCTCGTTCGCATCGTCGGAGTGACGGAAGACTTGCCGCACACTGTACATCAGGGCGACCTGCCAGACGGCCTTTTCGCCGGTGTTTCTTCGGTCGCGATCGACTCCGAAACCATGGGGCTGCGCCTCGGCCGCGATCCCCTTTGTGTGGTCCAGTTGTGCGGCCCGGATGGGGCCGCGCACATCGTTCGTCTGGACCGCCCCGGCTATGCCGCCCCCAACCTGAACCGCCTGCTCGTCGACCCCGAGGTGTTGAAGCTGTTCCACTTTGGGCGTTTCGACATCGCCATGTTCAAGCTCCATCTGGGGGTCCTGACCGCCCCGGTCTATTGCACCAAGATCGCCTCCAAGCTGGCCCGCACCTACACCGACCGTCATGGCCTTCGCGACGTGGTCAAGGAGTTGCTGGGCGTGGACATGAACAAGGCCCAGCAGAGTTCCGATTGGGGCGCGGCGACGCTCACGCCCGAGCAGGTGGCCTACGCCGGCGCCGATGTCATTCATCTGCATGCGCTGAAGGAGCGCCTGGATGCGATGCTGACGCGCGAGGGCCGCATGGACCTGGCCAAGGCCTGCTTCGACTTCCTGCCGCAACGGGCTCTGCTGGACGTCGCTGGTTGGCAGGACGTCGATGTCTTCGACCATGGCCCGTGAGGACAGCCCCGTGACCGCTTCCACCGAGCGCATGCCGCGGGGAAAGGCCCGCGCGCACAGCCGGTTCGTTCGCTTCCTGCGGGTTGCGCTGCCGATGCTGATGATCGGGGTCATCGCCACCCTCGCCGGGCTGGTGGCGCAGCACGCCCTTCGCCGGCATGCGGCGGCGCGGCAGGATATCTCCACACCAATCCGCATGACCAACCCGCACTTCTTCGGCCGCGATAACCAGGGCCGGGCCTTCACTCTGGGCGCGCGCCAGGCGGCGCGTGACGAGCGATCACTGCAGGTGGTGCTGCTGCAGTTTCCGGCCCTGACCCTGGATGCCGGCGGCGCCCATCCGTCCACCCTGACGGCGGACAGCGGCGTCTATCATGAAGATACGCGCGTGCTGCTGCTGCACGGCCACGTGCGCGGGGCTAACGCCGCCAACGCCCGCTTCGCCACCAACGACGCGGTCGTGAACACTCGCACCGGTTCGGTCACCGGACCAGGGGCCTTGGCCACGGAGACCGCCCAGGGGGCGGTGAAGTCCAACAGCTATGACGTTTACAACAAGGGCGATCGCGTGATCTTCAAGGGCGGCGTCCACGCGCGGCTCAATGGGCGCTAGCGTGCACGTCAGGGACGATGTCTGCTCAAGGTCGTGGCGCTGGGTGGCGGTCAGTCGTAAAGGAGCGCCCATGATCAGCTGTCGCGCCTGGGCCGCCACGGCCGCCGCCTTCGCCCTGGCAGCCTGGGGGGTCGCCCGGGCCCAGATCGAGACCCGGTCCAACGCGCCCATCGACATCACTGCCAACGAGGCGGAAGTGGTCAATTCCAAATGCCTGGCGATCTGGCGCGGCGCGGCCGAGGCGTTGCAGGGCGAGACGAGGTTGCGAGCCGACACCATCACTGTGCACGAAGCCATCAAGGGCAAGGGCGCCGATGGCCAACAGGCCTGTGGCGCCACTCAGAGCGTGGTTGCCGACGGCTCCGTCTATTATGTCACCCCGACCCAGAACGCCCGCGGCGACCACGCGGTCTATACGGCCGCCAACGACGAGATCGTCATGACCGGCGATGTGATCGTGGTCCAGGGCAAGAACGTGGCTCGCGGCGACCGCCTGGTGATCAAGGTGTCGACCAAACAGTTCACCATGGAATCGCAGGCCAAAGGCGCGGGCGTGCACAATCGGGTTCGCGGCGTGTTCTATCCTGACAAGGCGCAGAACGGCGCCGCCACAGCCAATGGCGTCGAAGCCGCCACGCCGGACTCCCCGGCCCCACAGCCCTGAACCCGAAGCCGATGAACGACGCCTCACTCCTCCTCAATCGCGGCGCCCAACCGATCGCCGGCGCCCCGGGCGAGGGGTTGATTGTCGACCGGATCGGCAAATCGTTCCGTGGCCGGGCGGTGGTCAAGGGCGTGAGCCTGCATCTGGCGCGCGGCGAGGTGGCGGGACTCCTTGGGCCCAACGGGGCCGGCAAGACCACATGTTTCTATATGATCACCGGCCTCATCGCCGCCGACTACGGGACCATATACCTTGACGGCCAGGACATCACCAACCAGCCCATGTACCAGCGGGCCCGCGAGGGCCTTGGCTACTTGCCGCAGGAGACCTCTATCTTCCGCGGCATGACCGTCGAGCAGAATGTCATGGCTGTGGTCGAGATGCGCGAGAGCCGGCGCGACAAGGTGCGCGCCATCACCAGCGAGTTGCTGGCCGAGCTGCATATCGACCACCTGCGCACCGCGGCGGCGGTGTCCCTCTCGGGCGGCGAGCGGCGGCGGGTCGAGATCGCCCGCGCCCTGGCCAGCGAACCCTCCTTCATGCTGCTGGACGAGCCGTTCGCCGGCATCGACCCTCTGGCCATCTCCGACATCCGCGACGTCATTGGCTATTTGCGCAAACGCGGCATCGGCATCCTGATCACCGACCACAATGTGCGCGAGACCCTCGACATCATCGATCGGGCCTCGATCATTCATGCCGGCGAGGTGCTTTTCGATGGCTCTCCTGAGGAGATCCTGGCCAACCCAGAGGTTCGGCGGGTCTATCTGGGCGACCGTTTCAGCTAGTTTCGGCGGCATCGTGCGTAGCAGGAATACAACGGCTGAATGCCCCCGGCGGCGCGCTGAGCGTCGGCTTGACACCATTAGCCGGCGGGAGCGTTGATAGGCCATGCGCGTGCAGGTGTCGGGCAGACATGTCGCTGTGGGTGAGGCGTTGCGCACCCGGATCAGCGAGGAGCTTTCAGACAGTATCGGCAGGTTCTTCGAACGCGGCGGCGACGCCGACGTGGTGGTGAGTCGCGACGTCCACGGCTTTAGGGTCGACTGCGTCGTGGCCCTGGCCAGCGGCCAGAACCTGCAGAGCCACGGCCTTGGGGCCGATGCGCCGATCGCCTTCGCCCAGGCACTGGACAAGATCGCCACCCGCATCCGCCGCTACAAACGACGCCTGAAGAGTCACACCAATGCGGCCACGGCCAAGGCGGCCGAGACCGCCGCGCTCTATGTCCTGCGGGCCCCAACTGGGGATGAGGACGACATCGATGGCTGGAGCGGATTGGAGGTCGAGTCGCCGCCGGCCAGCATGATTATCGCCGAAACCGAAACGGCCCTGCGCACCATGACCGTGTCCATGGCCGTGCTGGAGCTAGATTTGATCGAAACTCAAACAATCGTGTTCCGCAACGCCGCGCATGGCGGATTGTCGGTGGTATACCGGCGCTCAGACGGCAATATCGGCTGGATCGATCCGGAGCGCACCAGGCCCGCGCGCCTGAAGGCCCGATCGAGGGGGACAGCGCAGCACGAAACCGTGGACTAGGGGTGGCGCACTTTCAGGGCGGGTTGGGTTGGCTGACGGGTGTGTCTCGATGATGAAGGTCGGGGCTTTGCTGGATAGCGGAAGCATAGCGCCGCGGGTTACCGCGGCTTCAAAGCGCCAGGCGCTGGCGGTGGTCGCCGAGATCGCCGCCCGATGTTTCGAGCTCAAGGCGGCGAAAGTCCTGGACGCGCTTTTGGAGCGCGAGGCCGTCGCGCCTACAGGGGTGGGCAAGGGCATCGCCGTGCCTCACGCCCAGGTCGAGGGACTGGACCGCATGCGCGGCGTCTTCGTGCGCCTGCAGGCGCCGGTCGATTTCGACGCCGTCGACGACAAGCCGGTGGATTTGATCTTCGCCCTGCTGGCCCCCCCGGGCTCAGGTTCGGAGCACCTGAGGGCCCTGGCCAGGGTGTCGCGAATCCTGCGCCGCGCCGACATTCGCGAGCAACTGCGGGTGGCCCGATCGGCCGACGCTATCCACGCGCTGCTGGCGCAGGAGGTTCAGATCTCGGCGGCCTGATCACTCCCTGGTGGAAGGTCGTTTGTCGGCTCGACCGCGCACGTCGGCTCAGTCGGGTTTCTAGTGCACCGAAACCGGGGCCAGTTCGTTGGCCAGGGCCGCGGCCACGGCGGAATCCTTGTCGCCCAGCACCGCCAGGCGCGCGCCGTCGGCGCGGTGAACGGCATACAGGGTCTGCTCGGGCTTCAGGTCGAAGCCGCGGATTTGCTCGAGCGGGGTGTCGGCCATGATTTCGGCCGCCTTCACCGGGCGAACATAGACGAGGTTAGGGCCGCCCAGTGCGGCGAACGCCTCGGGGGTCAGATGCGGAAAGCTCATGACCATCTCCTTCCTCACTTGTGACAACGCACGGCGGACGGCTAAGGCGCCGTCCGGATCGGCACTTGGCGCACCACGCTGGCCCGTTCCGGCCGGTTGGCGTCCACGTGCAGAAGCCCGTGCTCCAGAATCGCTCCTTCCACCTCCATGCCGTCGGCCAGGATGAAGCTGCGGACGAAACTGCGCGCGGCGATGCCGCGATGCAGATAAGCCCGCTCTCCGCCCTGAGCCTCCGACTCGCGCTTGCCGGTGATGGTGAGGTGGTTGTCCTCGACCGTCACGCTCAGCTGATCGGAGGTGAAACCGGCCACGGCGATCGTGATCCGCACCCGGCCTTCGCCGGAATCTTCTACGTTGTAGGGCGGATAACCTTCGCCGGCCGCCTTGGAGACGCGCTCGATGAGAGACCTGGTTTGATCGAAGCCCAGCAGAAACGGGCTATCGAAGAAGACGGTACGGTTCATAGCGAGCCCTTCAAAAAGCGACCCCACCGTCTCGCGCCCCGATCAGGCTACGCGTGACGATGTTTGCTAAAGGTGGCGATCAGTATCCGGCCATTCAAGGACAAGCATGACCGACACTGATGACACGCGCAGATTGCGCGCCAACCTTCAGGGCGAGGTCGATGGCGTCGCCCTCTATCAGGCTCTCGCCAACGCCGAGACCGACCCCAATCTGGCGGAGGTCTACCGGAAGCTCGCCGCCGTCGAAGGCGCTCACGCCGAATTTTGGCGGCGCAAGCTGGAGCCCATCGGCCTCGGCGGGCTTCGCCTGGGCCCGGGATTGCGCACCCGCGCTCTGGCGTGGCTGGCAAGACGGTTCGGGCCCGCCTTCGTGCTGCCGACCATCGCCGCCGCCGAAGTGCGCGACAGCCGGGCCTATGACGCGCAGAGCGACGCCGCTGCTCGCGGCCTGCCGGCCGATGAGCGCGCTCACGCCCGGGTGATCCAGGCGGCGGCATCCACGGGCCACGGCTTGCCCGGCCCGGCGCTGGCGGCCCTCGAGGGGCGCCATCGCGGGACCGGAGGCAACGCCCTGCGCGCCGCGGTCCTGGGCGCCAACGATGGCCTGGTCTCCAACCTCGCGCTGGTGATGGGCGTGGCCGGCGCGGTCAGCGCCCAGCACACCATCCTGCTCACCGGCATCGCCGGCTTGGTCGCCGGTTCGTGCTCAATGGCGATGGGCGAATGGCTGTCGGTGAACAGCTCGCGGGAACTTTATCAGCGCCAGATCGCCGCCGAAGCGGCGGAACTGGAACAGTCGCCGGAAGAAGAGAAGGAGGAGCTGGTCCTCATCTACCAGGCCAAAGGCGTGGACGAGGGCCAGGCGCGCGCCCTGGCCGAGCGGCTGCTGGCCAACAAGGACACCGCTCTCGACACCCTGGCGCGGGAGGAGCTGGGCATAGATCCGGACG
>DASXMK010000481.1:0-5830 GCA_036495705.1 Caulobacteraceae bacterium
GTCTATAGGTTCGTTGAGGATTACCGCTCGCACATCGCCCGCGACAGTCGGCCCTATCCAGGCCTTGTGGAGGCCCTGCAGTGGCTCTCGAATGAGGGCGCGCGACTGGCGGTGTGCACCAACAAACGCACGGATCTGTCCCGCGCTCTGTTGCAGGAGCTTGGGCTCGCCGAGTGCTTCGCCGCGATCATCGGAGCCGACTTGGCGCCGGCCGCCAAGCCCGACCCGCGACATCTGAGCCTGGCCGTTGAGCGCGCCGGCGGCCGGATGGACCGGGCGGTGATGGTTGGGGACTCACGCCTCGACGCCCTGGTCGCGCGGGCGGCGGCGATCCCGCTTGTTCTCGTCGATTTCGGCTACGCCGATGCGCCGGCGCGGACGTTTCGGCCTGATGTTCTGATCAGTCATTTCGACGCCCTGCCCGACGCCTGCGACCGGCTCCTCAGCCTCTGCCGGCCTTGTCCGGCGGCGGTTGCGGGGATATAGCGCCCACCCTTGCAACGGACGCGTAGCTCAGCGGAAGAGCACCTCGTTCACACCGAGGGGGTCACAGGTTCAATCCCTGTCGCGTCCACCATTGCGCTCCTCCGCACAAGTGAATCATGACTGACGGCCGGCGCTCCCCTGTCGCCCTGATCACTGGCGTGACTGGCCAGGATGGCGCCTATCTGGCCGAGCTCCTCCTGGCCAAGGGCTACGTTGTTCACGGAGTGAAGCGGCGCTCGTCGTCGTTCAACACCGAGCGCATCGAGCACCTGTACCAGGACCCGCACGAAGAGGATGTTCGCTTCATCCTCCACTATGGCGACATGACCGACGCCACCAATCTCATCCGCATCGTGCAGCAGTGCCAGCCGGACGAGATCTACAACCTGGCCGCGCAGTCGCACGTCCAGGTCAGCTTCGAGACCGCCGAGTACACAGCCAACGCCGACGCCCTCGGGGCCTTGCGATTGCTGGAGGCCATCCGTCTGTTGGGCATGGTCGAGCGCACGCGCTTCTATCAGGCCTCCACTTCCGAACTCTACGGCGCGGCGGCGGAAACTCCGCAGACCGAGCTGACGCCGTTCAATCCGCGCAGTCCCTATGCCGCGGCCAAGGCCTATGCCTATTGGATCGCGGTGAACTACCGCGAGGCCTATGGCATCCACGCCTCCAACGGCATCCTGTTCAATCACGAGAGCCCGGTGCGCGGTGAAACCTTTGTCACCCGCAAGATCACCCGCGGTGTCGCGGCCATCCATCTGGGGCTGCGGGACCGGCTGTATCTCGGCAACCTCGACGCCATGCGTGATTGGGGCCACGCTCGCGAATACGCTCGCGGCATGTGGCTGATGCTGCAGCAAGATCAACCGGACGACTATGTCCTGGCGACCGGAAGCAGCACCTCGGTGCGTTCCTTCGTCGAGATGGCGTTCGGCGAGATCGACATCCGGATCGAGTGGGCTGGATCCGGACCCGAAGAGCGGGGGTTGTGCGCGGCGACCGGCCGCGTCCTCGTCGAGGTCGATCCGCGGTACTTCCGGCCTACCGAGGTGGATCGACTGCTTGGCGATCCGTCCAAGGCCGAGCGCAAACTCGGCTGGAGGCATGAGACCAGCGTCGAAGCGCTGTGCGCCGAGATGGTCCGCCATGACCTTGTCGCGGTCGCCCAGGAACGCGTTCGCCGTGGCGAGTGAGGCGGCGTTCTCCCTGAGTGGGCGACGCGTGTGGGTCGCCGGCCACCGGGGCATGGTCGGCTCGGCGCTCGTGCGGCGGCTGGCCAGCGAGGACTGCGAGATCGTCACCGTCGATCGCGACGCGGTCGACCTGACCCGGCAGGCCGAGACCGAGGGCTGGATCGACGCATACCGTCCGGAAGTCGTGTTCCTGGCCGCGTCGAAGGTCGGCGGGATCCTTGCCAATGACAGGCACCCCGCTGATTTTTTGTATGAAAACCTCCTGATCGAAGCCAACGTCATGCGCGCCGCCGTGGCTGTCGGCGTCGCCAAGCTGCTGTTCCTGGGATCGAGTTGCATCTATCCCAGGCTGGCTTCCCAACCGATGGCGGAGGAGGCTCTGCTGACCGGGCCGCTCGAGCCCACGAACGAAGCCTACGCCATCGCCAAGATCGCCGGCGTCAAGCTGGCCCAGGCTATGCGGCGCCAGCACGGCGTCGATTTCATCTGCGCCATGCCCACAAACCTCTACGGGCCGGAAGACAACTTCGATCTTCAGTCGAGCCACGTCCTGCCGGCGCTCATCCGCAAGGCGCATGAGGCCAAGGTCGCCGGCGCCGCGGAAATGGTCGTCTGGGGCTCGGGGGCGCCGCGACGCGAGTTCCTGCACGTCGACGACTGCGCCGACGCCCTTACACACATGATGGGCCACTATTCATCTGCGCAGCACCTGAACGTCGGTTCCGGCGAGGACATCGCCATCGCCGACCTGGCCCGCCTGGTCTGCGATGTGGTGGGCTTTGAGGGGTCCATCGCTTTCGATACGAGCAAACCCGATGGCGCGCCGCGCAAGCTGTTGGATGTCTCCCGCCTTCGCGCGACAGATTGGATTCACCGGATCAGCTTGCGCGAAGGAATCGTCTCGACTTACGACTGGTTCCTCCGCCATGACGGCCGACGCTGAAACTGTGTCAGGCAGCCGCATTGCAACCGGCGTTCGCGGCTGCGATGCTTGGACGCGATGCGGGGCTAAGCAGGTTTTCTGAAACATGTGTGGAATCAACGGCGTCTTCGCCTATCATGGCGCCGCCAATCCGCCGGACGAGCGCGAATTCACGCTGACCCGGGATCACATGGCGGCGCGCGGACCCGACGCCGCCGGCGCGTGGTGGGGCGAAAACCGGCGTCTCGTCCTTGGCAATCGCCGGCTGGCGATCATCGATCTGGACCATCGGGCCGACCAACCCATGGTCGGCGACGAAAGCCTGCACGTCATCACCTACAATGGCGAGATCTACAACTTCCCGGCGCTGAAAGCCGAACTCGAAGCGCGGGGCTGCAGGTTCCGCGCCCATTCCGATACCGAGGTCCTGCTGCAGCTCTACGCAATCGATGGTCAAATGATGGTCGAGAAGCTGCGAGGGATGTTCGCCTTCGCCATCTGGGACGCCAAGCGCAATGGCCTGTTCCTGGCCCGCGACCCCTACGGCATCAAGCCGCTCTACATCTGCGACGACGGCTGGACGTTCCGGTTCGCCAGCCAGGTGAAGGCCCTGCTGGCGGGCGGCAAGGTCTCGCGCGACCCTGAGCCGGCCGGAGTCGTCGGCTTCCACCTGTACGGCAGCGTTCCCGAGCCGTTCACGCTTTACCGCGATATCCGGGCTCTCCCGGCGGGCCATTGTCAGTGGATTGACGAAAGCGGACCGCGCGAACCGGTCCGGTACGCGAACGTTGCCTCTGTGCTGGCCGAAGCCGCCCACGCGCCGCTGGCCGCCGCGGACTTCGGGGCCCAGGTCCGGTCAGCGACCCTGGAGAGCGTGCGCGCGCATTGCCTGGCCGATGTCGAGGTCGGCTTGTTCCTGTCGGCGGGGATCGATTCCGGCGCCCTGCTCGGTCTGATGCGCGACGCCGGCCAATCCAAGGTCCGCGCCATCACGCTCGGCTTCGCCGACTATGTTGGCTCAGCCGAGGACGAAGTTCCGCTCGCCGGCGCGGTTGCCGAACTTTACGGGGCGACGCATGTGATCCGACGGGTCACGGAAGCAGAGTTTCACGCCGACCTGCCCGACATCCTGGACGCCATGGACCAGCCCTCGATCGACGGCGTGAACATTTGGTTCGTGGCCAAGGCGGCCCGCGAAGCGGGCCTGAAGGTCGCACTCTCGGGACTGGGGGGAGACGAGCTCCTGGGGGGCTATCCGAGCTTTCGCGACATACCCCAATGGACGCGCTGGCTAAGGGCGCCTAGCGCTGTTCCCGGACTCGGCGCCGGGCTGCGCTGGCTGGGCGGCGCGCTCGGGCTGGCCCGCCATTCGCCGAAGGCTCTGGGAATGGTTGAGCTGGGGGGAACCTATCGCGGCGCCTATCTGCTCAGGCGTGGCCTTTTCCTGCCGTTCGAGCTACCCGGGAGGCTGGGCGCGGACCTTGTGCGGGAGGGACTGCGGCGTCTCAAACCACTGACGCGCCTTCAAGCAAGCATGACCCCGGACCCCGGCTCCCCAGCCGCCCGCGTGTGCGCCTTGGAGTCGGCCAACTACATGCGTAACCAGCTCTTGCGTGACGCCGACTGGGCCGGAATGGCTCATTCCGTGGAAGTACGCTGTCCCCTGGTCGACTATCGTCTGCTGCAGGCGTTGGCCACGGCCGTGCAGCACATGTCCGGCAAGAACGGCAAGCGCGCCCTGGCCGCGGCCCCGACCACACCCCTCCCCGCGCATCAGGTCAAAAGGGCCAAAACCGGCTTCTCGGTTCCTATCGACCGGTGGCTGGCGGACACCGCCCACACCCCCATGGACCGTCCGGTCACCAAGGGGCTCGCCTCGCGCGCCTGGGGACTTGAGCTATTCGAGGCTCAATGGGCCCCGGCAGGACCTTGAACCGCGTCTGCCTGGCCCTGATGACGGACGCATTTGGCGGCCGGGGCGGGATCGCCCAATACAACCGCGACATGGCCATCGCCCTGGCCAACGGTCCCTTCGACGCCGTGGAGATTCTGCCCCGTGTGGCGCCTCACGCGTTGGACACGCCGGCCCAGAAGGTCCGGCAGCATGCGCCGCGTCCAGGACGGTTCGCCTATGTGCTGGCCGCCATCGACCTTGCGTGGCGTTTGAGGCCCGAGACAATTTTCTGCGGCCATCTGTTCATGGCCCCCCTCGGACTGGCGCTGGCGCGACTCGTCAAGGCCCGGCTGGTGGTCCAGACCCATGGGGTAGAGGCCTGGGCCAGACCGCTGACCCTCCAGCGTCTGGCGGCGGAACGGGCGGACCTGATCCTTGCCGTCAGCCGCGACACGCGTTCGCGCGTCCTTGCCTGGGCCGCGATCGGGCCGGAGCGCGTGCGGGTCGCCTCCAATACCGTGGCCGAGGATTTCACCCCTGGGGACGGCCGGGCCATGCGCGCGACGCTGGGTCTGACCGACGAGTTCGTGATCCTGACGGTCGGGCGCCTGGCGACCCGCGAGCGCTACAAGGGGCACGACAGGATCATCCGCCTCATTCCCCGCATGATGCAGACCGGCCTGAGACCCGCCTATCTGATCGCCGGCGATGGCGATGATGGCCCTCGGCTCGCCGCAATTGCCCGGGAATGCGGGGTCGGCGACCAGGTGCGCTTCCTGGGCCATGTCACGCGCGAGACTCTGCCCGACCTTTATCGTGCGGCGCAGTTGTTTCTCTTACCCTCGACGGGCGAAGGATTCGGCATTGCGTTTCTCGAGGCCATGGCCTGTGGCACGCCCGCCGTAGGCCTGGCGCGCGGCGGCGCCATGGACGCACTTTGCGACGGGGAATTGGGCGTGGCGTTGTCACCAGACGATATGTGCGACGGCTTGCTGCGGACCTGCTGTGACCTGCGCGCGGGCCTCCTGGAGACCGGAAAGCCACTGGCCCGTCGGGTCGACGAACGGTTCGGACACGCCGCTTTCGAGCGGCGCATCAACCGCCTCTTTGCCGAAGACCATCCGGACTGATGCGCATCCTCGCCCCGTTTCCCCAGGCGAACGGCGCTTCTGCACATATCTTCCGCATGTCTTTCTACGCAGTGATATCTTATTGGTTTATGTATTATTCCTATAAATATTACGTGCCAGATTATGGTTGTAACGATTTTTACCATTATTACAACATATATATTCATCCGTTTCAGATACACGCAGGATCAGCGCCTTTTGTATA
>DASXMK010000482.1:0-5161 GCA_036495705.1 Caulobacteraceae bacterium
CGGGAAAACGCCGCGGGCGCCCTGGGCCCCGGCGCGCGCGTTTCGGCGGCGACCGGACTCCCGCACCGGCTCAAGTCTGGCCAACCCGCGGCCGGGCCGATCCGGCTGGGCGGCCATGCCTACTACAGCTATTTCGATCCGATCACGGATGCCAATGGCGCTGTGATCGGAGCCTTTGGCGCGTCTTTTCCGCTTGAGACCGTGGATGACATCACCCGCGAGCTGGCGCGATCGCCGGTGTTCGCCAACGGCTTTCTGGTCATCGCCGATAGCCGCGACAACCTCCTGTTCAGCGCCTCGGGCGGGGGGCTGGCCTGGATTGCCGGTCACCTGAAGGACGTCAACCAGGGCGGCGACCTCCAGGGCACGCTCAGCGGTTACATCATCACCCGGTCAGCCCCGGACGAAACCGGCGTGCGGGTGATCGCCGGCGTCAAACAGGCGGACCTGACGTTTTCGACCTTCAAGCTGGTGGGGGCCTCGCTGACCGTCCTGGGCATAGTCATCGTCCTGGCGATGTGCGTGGCCTGGCTGCTGGCGCGCCGGGTGACCGAGGCTCTGGCGGAGGCCGAGCTGCACCGGGCCGAAGCCGAATATCACCAGGCCGAAGCCGAACGCCACGAGGCCGAAGCCGAGCAGGCGCGCGCCGCCGCCGAGGCCGCCGACGCGGCTCTCAACCTCGAGCTGGAACAGGCGGCGCGCTACGTCGAATCGCTGTTGCCGGAGCGCACCCAACAGGGCCCCGTGGCGGCTGACTGGCTGTACCGGCCCTCGGAGCGCATCGGCGGCGACGCCTTTGGCTACCACTGGTTGGATGACAGCCACTTCACTTTCTATCTGCTGGACGTGTGCGGCCATGGTGTTGGGGCGGCCTTGCTGGCCACCACGGCGATGAACGTCATCCGCTCGCAGACCGTGAACGCGGATTTCGAAGATCCTTCGTCTGTCCTGTCGGCCCTCAACGGCGCCTTCCAGATGGATCAGCAGAACGGCATGTACTTCACCATCTGGTACGGCGTGTACGACACCCGCTCGGGCCTGATCCGGTACGCCGGCGGCGGCCACCATCCGGCGGCGCTGATCGCGCCCGGAGCGCCGCCCGTCCTGCTCAAGGGCCAGGCGCCGCCGATCGGCTGCTTTGCAGGAGCGCACTACCCGGGCGCCGAAGTCCGGGTCGTCCCGGGAACCCAGCTTTATATTTTCAGCGACGGCCTGTTCGAGGTCGATCTCAAGTCGCGCACGGGAATGCTGACCTTCGACGACTTCATCGAGATTATCGTTCACTGGCGGGAAGGCCCCCCCGACCGGCAATTGGGCGAAGTGCTTGAGGTGCTGCAAGACATCCAGGGCAAGCCGAATTTCGATGACGACTGCTCCTTGGTCGAACTGAGCTTCCGCTCGGCGGGCCAAGTGAGGCTGGTGGCGTGAGCACGAGTTCAACAAACCGTCACCGCTGCGGGCCTATCCTTCCGTGGTGAACAGTCGCGTGGTCAGGGATGATCTGGGCGATATCGGTCCGGCGATCGCCTGGGCCGGCGAGTTCGCCGATCGGGCCGGATTGTCGGCCGACGTGCGTTTCGCCATCGATCTTAGCCTCGAAGAGGCGTTGGCTAACCTCATCTTGCATGGGCGGGCTCGCGGCGCCGACAAAGGCATCGAGGTTTCGGTCGCGGGCGACGCCAACGGGATCACCATCATCATCGCCGATCGCTGCGCCCCGTTTGATGTCACCACTCATCAGATCGTCGAGAACGAAGATGCATTCTCGGCCGGGGGCCGGGGCCTGCGCCTGCTGCGATCCTTTGCTCCCAACCTCGAGTATGCCGCCGGCGGCGATCGCAACCTGCTGACCATGCGCTTCCCCGCGGAAAGGGCCATGGCGGGTTAGATCAGTCCCAGGGCCTTGAAGCTGGCGACGCCGTCGCGGCCGACCACCAAATGGTCGTGCACGGCGATGCGCAGCGGACGCGAGGCCTCGACCACCTGACGGGTCATGTCCACGTCGGCGCCCGATGGGGTCGGATCGCCCGAGGGATGATTGTGCACCAGGATCACCGCGCTGGACGACAGCTCCAGGGCCCGGCGCACCACCTCGCGCGGATAGACCGGAGCATGATCGACGGTGCCCTCGTTCATGACTTCGTCGGCGATCAACTGGTTCTTCTTGTCGAGGAACAGGACGCGGAATTGCTCGCGCGCCTCATGCGCCATGGCCGCGCGGACATAGGCCAGCAGCGCGCTCCATGAGGAGATCACCGGGCGCTTGCTGACCTCGCCGCGGCCGATGCGCAAGGTGGCTTCGTGGACCAGCTTCAGATCGAGGGCGACGGCCGCGCCCACGCCCTTGATGCTCTTGAGCTCCGCAGGTGCGGCCCCGAACACGCCGGCCAGGCCGCCGAAGCGGGCGATGAGGGCCTTGGCCATCGGCTTGACATCGCCGCGCGGCAGGCTGCGGGCGAGGATCAACTCCAGCAACTCATAGTCGGGCAGGGCGGCGAAGCCTAACGACGCCCGGGATCGCAGCCTCTGGCGATGGCCGGCATGATGGGCGACGGCCGGTCGCTCCGCGGGGAATGCAAAGCCGCCTTGTTCCCGCAGCATGACCAGCCCTCGCCCGCAGACGCGAACAAATTAAGAACACGGTTCCCGTCGGTGGTCCAGCGTCTAGTTGAGCGCGGCGCGACCGCCCCAGGGATCCCCGGCAGCCGTCACATAGGTCCGGTAGACATAGCCCCAGGGAATGACGAACAGGAAAATGGCCGCCATCAGGCATTCGAACGCCGTCTCGGTGGTCGCGGCGTCCATCCGGTGCGCCAGCCACAAAGGCAGCGCCACCGCCGCCAGCCAGATCGCCTTCCAGGCCACTTCGAAGAGCAGCAGGGGCAGCATCCGCAGCGGATAGCGAAGGCCAAGCACTGACAGGGCGCTCAGCGCCCCAAGCAGGCACGCGGCGACGCTGTGCATGCGCTCCCAAGTCGGCGCGTGATGCAGGATCAGCGGCCAGATGGTGAGGCCCAGCCCGACGACCAGCAAGAGGTAGCTTGCCCGCAGCAGATAGAGGCGCAGCGTCGAAACTTCGGTCACTCGATTGCTTTCCCGTAAGGATTCCGGCCTATCCGACCTGTTTCAGGATCTTTTCGACCGCGGCCAGACTCGCGGCGACGTTGGCCAGTTCGCCCTGGATGGCGCCAAGCGAGGTTTGGTTCTCCGCCAGCCCGGCGGCGGCTTTCTCGGCCAGGGCCCGGTAGGCCTCGTCGTTGGCCAGCCGGGCGCGCGCGGCGGCCGCCTGCGAGACGTACCGCATCCCGAATATGGCCAGGATCGTGCCCATCAATATTGCTAGAGTGAGGAAGTATACCCAGAGCGGCGGCTCTGTCGTGAGATTCGACATGATAGTTTCCTTTGCTTAGTCGGCCTCTACTGCCGGAATGGTCAGGGACGCCGCGGCTTCCACGACGGTGGAGGGCGCGAGTTCAAATCTGAAATCTGCAACCTCGATGAAGTTGAGGGCCTTGCCGTCAGGCGAAAGCTCGAGCTTGCTGGTTACGAGCCCCGCGTCCTCCAGCTTCTGCAGGTGCAGATGCAACAGGGGCCGGCTGATTCCGACCTCGCGCGCCAACTGGCTGACATAGTTGCGCCCGTTGGCGCTGAGCGCCGCGACGATCCGCAGCCGATGCGGGTTGGCCAAGGCTCCCAGCACCGCAAGCAGGCGATCTCCCGTGACCGGCACTCAAAAGCTCCACAATACAGGTGTCAGAAATATCTGACACGTAAAAGAGAATGTCAACAGCTTAACCCACTGCGATGTCGCCGATTGCCAAACCCATAAGTGTGGGCTTATTGTTTACGGATGATCGAAGCCGAGATCTTTCGCGCCCTGGGCGACCCCACCCGTCGGGCCGTGTATGGGCGCCTGAGCGCCGGCGAGATGAACGTCGCCGACCTCACGGCCGGTCTGGCGATCTCGCAGCCGGCGGTTTCCCAGCATCTGGCGGCGCTGCGCCTGGCGGGGCTGGTGCGCGAACGCCGCGACGGGCGCCGGACCTACTATCGGACCGAGCCCGGGGGACTGTCGCCGCTCATTGACTGGATGGCGCGCACCGGGGCGTTCTGGCCCACGCGCATTGAACGGCTCAAGGACCTGTTGAAGAGGATGGACCAATGACCGACGCGCCGTCGACCAGCGAAGTCAGCTTCGCCTGTGATCTCGACGCTCCGCCGGACAAAGTCTGGCGCGCCGTGACCGAGCCGGACCTGCGCGCCGCCTGGCTGGGCGAGGCTGAGGCGCGGGCCTGCGAAGTGATCGAGGCGGATCCGCCCGAGCGTCTGGTGCTGGGCTGGACCCTGGATGAGCCGGCCAGCACGGTGACCATCGAGATCGAGCCGCGTGACGGCGGTTCGCGCCTGACCATCACCCATCGCCCGGCCGCCGAGATCGTTGCGTTGCCCCGCCGCCGCGTCGACCCGGTGATGCGGGCGATGGCCTGGAGGCTGGCGGCATGAGCCTGGTGCCCATGGTGGTCGAGGAATCGAGCCGCGGCGAGCGCGCCTTCGATATCTTCTCGCGTCTGCTGCGCGAGCGCATCGTGTTTGTGAACGGCCAGATCGAGGACGGCATGGCGGCGCTGGTGTGCGCTCAGTTGCTGTTCCTGGAATCGGAAAATCCCAAGAAGCCGATCGAGATGTACATCAACTCGCCGGGCGGGGTGGTGACCGCCGGGTTCGCCATCTACGACACCATGCAGTACATCAAAAGCCCGGTGGCCACGACCTGCATGGGTTTCGCCGCCTCCATGGGCTCGTTCCTGCTGATGGCCGGCGAGAACGGAAGCCGCTGCGCCCTGCCCAACGCCCGCATTATGGTCCACCAAGGTTCCGGCGGGTTCCAGGGCAAGGCTTCCGATATCGCCCGTCACGCCAAGGATGTGCTCGAGACGCAGACGCGCATCAACGCGCTTTACGCCCGCCACTGCGGCCGCACCCTGGCCGAGGTCGAGCTGGCGCTGGACCGCGACACCTTCATGAGCGCCGAGGAGGCCCTCGCCTGGGGGCTGGTGGACAAGGTCCAGGGTGGGCGCGAACTGGCGGCTTAGAGCCTGATGATCTCGCGCCGAAGAGACGCGGGGTCTGAATCAGGCTCGACACGTTGAATTGACGAGCA
>DASXMK010000483.1:0-3492 GCA_036495705.1 Caulobacteraceae bacterium
CTGGTAGCCGCGATCCTCGATATGGACGGCGGCGTCGGCGTGGCGCGCGAATCGGCCGTTCACATAGGCGACGCGCGGCATCAAAGGCCTTCGTCGCCGCGGCCAAAACCCAGCGACTTCAGTTTGCGATGCAGGGCGGAACGCTCCATGCCGATGAAGCCGGCGGTGCGCGAGATATTGCCGCCGAACCGGACAATCTGGGCGTTCAGGTACTCCTTCTCGAACAGTTCTCGCGCTTCGCGCAAGGGCAAGGCGATGATGCGCTCGGCGGCGAGGCCGGCGGCGGCTGGCGCGGCGCTGGCGTCCGGCGGCAGCATCTCGGCGGTGATCGCGTCGCTTAAGTCGCCGGCGGCCAGGATCAGGATGCGCTCGACGACGTTGCGCAGCTGCCTGACATTGCCGGGCCAGGACTGCACCTGCAGGGTTGCATAGGCGTCGTCGGCCAGGCGCCGCCTGGGCAGGCCGGAAGCGACGCTCAACCGGTCGAGGTAGTAGTCGACCAGTTCGGGAATATCTTCGCGCCGTTCAGCGAGGCCCGGCACGCGCAAGGGCACCACATTGAGCCGATGGAACAGGTCCTCGCGCAGACGTCCGGCGGCGATCTCCTCCCTCAAGTCCCTCGACGTTGACGAGACCACCCTGACGTCGACCTGAACGTCGGTGTCCCCGCCCACGCGGCGGAAGCGCTGTTCGACAAGGACCCTCAGCAGCCGGCTCTGGGTCTCCTTGGGCATGTCGGCGACATCGTCGATGTACAGAGTGCCGCCGTGGGCCCGCTCGAACACGCCGATCTTGCGCGGACGTCCGCCCTCGCCCTCTTCGCCAAAGAATTCGAGATCCATGCGTCCGGGCGTCATGCCCGCCGCGCTGATGGCCACGAATTCGCCCCGGTTGCGCGGGCTGGCGGCGTGAATAAGCCGGGCGGCGGTCTCCTTGCCAGCGCCAGGCGGACCCGAGATCAGGACACGGCTGTTGGCCGGGGCCACTTTGGCGATCATCTGCCGGAGTTGCTGGGTGGCCTGAGACGAACCCATCATGCCGTCTGGCACGATGGCCTGGTTGCGCAACCGGCGGTTCTCGCGTTTTAGGTTGGTCGCTTCCAGCGCCCGCTCGACCAGCAGCAGCAAACGGTCCGACTTGAAAGGCTTTTCGAGGAAGTCGTAAGCCCCACGCTTGATGGCGCTGACCGCCGTTTCGATGTTGCCGTGACCGGAAATCATGATCACCGGCAGGTCGGGATCCAGCTCCTTGACCACGTCGAGCAGCTCCAGGCCGTCCATGCCGCCGCCGCTCATCCAGATGTCGAGAACCACGAGCGAGGGCTTTCGCGCCCGGATGGCCGCCAGCGCGCTTTCAGAGTCCTTCGCGGTGCGCACCTGATAACCGTCGTCCTGCAGAATGGCGGCGACCAGTTCGCGGATATCGGCCTCGTCGTCGACGACCAGCACGTCACCGGTCATGCTTGCACCTTCTGATCATATCGGACGTGGCTTGACTTGCCGTCGGCGGCGCGGGCGGCGGGAAACAGCAGGCGGACGCGCGCCCCCGGGCCTGGATCCGCATCGCCCAACTGCAGCTCCCCGCCATGGTCCTCCAGGATGCGCTTGACGATCGCCAGTCCCAAACCCGTCCCCTTGGCCCGGCTGGTCACATACGGCTCCGTCAATCGGTCCCGATCCTTGGCCGGCAGGCCGATCCCGTTGTCCTCGATGACGAAGGCGATTCCGTTCGGTTGTACGACGATCGAAGCGCGAATGTGGCCGTGGAGGCGAGGTTCGGCGGCGCGCCGGGCGGCGATGGCCTCCCCGGCATTCTTGAACACGTTGGTCAGGGCCTGGCCGACGATCCGTCCATCGCACATCAATGTCAGGTTGGCGGGCGGCTCGGCCACGTCCAGGACCACGTCCGGGTCGGCGACCTTCTGGGCGAAAGCGGCCTGCCGCAACAATTCAGCGGGGTCTTGAGGCGCGAACACCGGCGCGGGCATGCGCGCGAACGCCGAGAATTCATCGACCATGCGGCCGATGTCGCCGACCTGACGGACGATGGTATCGGTGCAGCGGTCAAAGGTCTCCAGATCGCTGGTTATCTCCTTGCGGTATTTGCGTCGCAGGCGTTCGGCGGACAGTTGGATCGGGGTAAGCGGATTCTTGATTTCGTGGGCGATGCGGCGCGCCACGTCCCGCCAGGCGGCGTTGCGTTGGGCGGCCACGAGCCGGGTGATGTCGTCGAAGGTGAGGACCAGACCCTGGGGGTTCTGGCTGGCGCGCACGCGCAGGCGCCGGGATTCGCCGCCGCGGGTTATGTCGACGTCCTCTTCGGCCTCGGCATCGCCGGTCAGAGCGGCGGCCGCCACCGCCTGCAACTCCGGCGCGATCTCCGCCAGTGTGCGGTTGTCGCTCTGGCCGCTCGCCTGGCCCAGCAGGGCGTCAGCCTGGCGATTAATCGCCGAGACCCTGCCCTTGGCGTCCAGGCCAATGACGCCGGCGCTCACGCCGAGCAGCACCGCTTCGGTGAACTGCCGCCGTAGCTCCGCTTCCTCGTGCGCGGCCCCCAGGGCCCGGCGCTGATCCTGCAAGTCCCGGGTCATGCGATTGAAGGCGCGCGCCAGAGCGGCGATCTCTTCCGGGTCGCGGCCGATCTCGACTCGGGCCGAGAGGTCGCCGGCGGAGACCCGCCCGGCCGCCTGGACCAGCCGGGCAACCGGCGCAGCGATCCCGCCGGCGGCTTCCATGCCCAGCCAGACCGCCCCCACCAGGACCAGGAGCACGGTCTCCAAGTAGGACAAGGCGAAGGCGCCGCGAATTCTCGACCGGCTGACCCTGGCCTGGCGATATGCCCCCAAGGAGGCCTCGGTCAGGCGCAAGTGGTGGAAGATGCCGGGGTCGACGGGCCTCACCACATAGAGGTAGGCGTCGGGATAGCCGTGCAATCGATAGAGCGCCCTGAACAGGTCCGCTTGCTCGAACGCCACCATCTCCACGTCGCCGCCGTCCGCCACCTTGAACGCGAGCGGCGGGGGATCGAGGAACGCGGCTTCGCCGCTGGGCTCGGCCCGCGCCAGCACTCGGCCGTCGCGGTCGATGAGGTAGGCGGCGGCGAAGCCATTGTCGGCCGCCTGATCGCGGAAGAATCGCGAATATGCGATGGGTGACTCGCCCAGGGCCGGGGCCGCCGCCTCGAGCGCCTGAGCCATGCTGACCATGTGCACGCCAATGAATTTCTGTTGTTCGTCGAGATAGCTGCGGGCGACCGTGGCGGAATTCTCAACCATCGTCTGAACGCGGGCGCTGAACCAGTTGTCGATCCCGCGCGTGACCAGGACGCCGAAAAACAGGGCTACGATCACCGCTGGCGCCACCGCGGCCAGGGCGAACAAGAACACGAACCGCAGGTGAAGCCGAGCGCCTGCGTCCCGGGCGCGGACGCGCAGCAGGCTGAGCAAGCGCCATGTCAGTGCGGTCGCCGGCGCGGCGAGCGCCGCCAGGCCCA
>DASXMK010000484.1:0-1788 GCA_036495705.1 Caulobacteraceae bacterium
GCTACGTGCCCGCCGCGTTCGTGGCCATCGAAGACCGGCGCTTCTACTCCCATGCCGGCATCGACCCCTTGGGGATGGCGCGGGCGCTGGTCACCGACCTCACCGAGGGCCGCGCCGCCCAGGGCGGCTCGACCATCACCCAGCAGCTGGCCCGCAACCTGTACCTGACCTCCGACCAGACCCTGGAGCGCAAGGGCGAAGAGGTGGTGCTGGCCGCGCAACTGGAGCGCGTTTACAGCAAGAACCAGATCCTCGGCATGTACTTGAGCCGCATCTATTTCGGTTCGGGCGCCTATGGCCTGGAGGCGGCGTCCTGGCGCTATTTCAACAAGCCGGCCGCACGCCTGACCCTGCGCGAAGCGGCGATGCTGGCCGCCATCCCCAAATCCCCGACCGAATATGACCCGGCCGAGCAGCCGCAGCGGTCGGCCGAACGCACCGCCTTGGTGCTCGCCGCCATGGTCGAGACTGGGGCCATCACCCCGGCTCAGCGGGCGCGGGCTTTGGCGCATCCGGCCAAGGTGTGGAAGCGAGCGGCCATCGGCCCGGCGCAGTATTTCGTCGACTGGGTGGACGGCCCGGTGCGCAAGACGATCGGGCCGCTGCGCACGGACATGGTGGTCGACACCACCCTCGACCTGGGGGCCGAGGCGGCCGCGGGCGAGGCGGCGCGCGGGGCGACCACCCGGTTCGCCCGCGCCGGGGCCAGCCAGGCGGCGGTGGTGGCTTTGGACGGCGCCGGGCGGGTGCGGGCCATGGTCGGTGGCGTCGACTATGTGGCCAGCGCCTATGACCGGGCGGTCAATGCCCATCGCCAGGCCGGTTCGTCATGGAAGCCGTTCGTCTATCTGACCGCCATGGAGGCGGGACGAACGCCGCAGACCATCGAGGTCGACGAACCGGTGACCATCGACGGCTGGTCGCCGCGCGACTTCGAGCCGGAGTTTCTGGGGCCGATCACCCTGGAGACGGCCCTGGCGCAATCGGTCAACACCGTGGCCGCGCGGCTCGCCGATGAGATCGGCCGGCCCAATGTTGTCGCCACCGCCCATCGGCTGGGCATCGTCTCGCCGATTGGGACCGAACCGGCCATGGCGCTCGGCGCTGAACTGGTCACTCCGCTGGAGATGGCCCAGGCCTATGACGCCTTCGCCAACGGCGGCGAGCGGGTTTCGGCCTATGGCGTCGAACGGATCCGCACCGGATCCGGCGCGGTGGTCTTCCAGCACCGGGGGCCGCCGCCAGCCCCAGCCATCGCCAATCCCGCCCTGGGCGAAATGCAGGATATGCTGCGCGGGGTGATCGCCTCGGGCACCGGCTCGCGGGCCGCGATCCCGGGCTATGACCTGGCCGGCAAGACCGGCACCACCAGCGATTTCCGCGACGCCTGGTTCTGCGGCTTCACCGGGGGATTGACCACGGTGGTGTGGATGGGCCGCGACGACAATGCGCCCATGCGCGGGATCACCGGCGGCACGGCCCCGACCGAGCTGTGGCGGGATTTCATGCGCACGGCCCTGGTTCGCCTGCCGCACGGGCCGATCCCGCCCGGCGCGCCGGCCCCGCTTCCGGTTCCGACCGTCGTGGCCACCTCGCCGGCGCCGGAGCCTGCGCCGGTCCCGGCCGCGGAGCCGCCGACGCCTTAGGCTCCCGGACTCAGGTAATTTCCCGGACTAGGCCGCGCCCTACCTTAATTCTACCGTCATGGCCGACCGATCTCCCCCTGCGCAGCGGGGGGAGGGCCGGCGAAGCCGGGAGGGGGGCGAGGACCGCACGTTGACGCCGTCG
>DASXMK010000485.1:0-3763 GCA_036495705.1 Caulobacteraceae bacterium
CACCTCCCGCCACTTCCCACCGAGGTCGTGTTCGGAACCGTCGGCATGGCGGACCACGGTTGATCCGAACACCGCACGCGCGGAGTCGGTGACCAGCGTCTGGGTCAGCTCAGCCATCGTGTCGTAGGTTCCGTATGCCTCGTAGGCCTCGAGCATGGCGAACTCCGGCGAGTGCGTCGAGTCAATACCCTCGTTCCGGAAGTTACGGTTGATCTCGAAGACACGCTCGATACCACCGACCACCGCCCGCTTGAGGTAGAGCTCGGGAGCGATGCGCAAGTAGAGTTCCGTGTCCAAGGCGTTCGAGTGCGTGACAAATGGCCGCCGAGCGCGCCCGCCGATCCGATGGCCTGGGACGCGAAATCCGCATTCCCCTTTCCGACCTCGCCATCGCCAGCCTCGGCCACCTCGGCCAGATCGGCGAGGTCACCGCCTTGGGCCAGGATCGTCCGCGCATGGGCAACCAGCTGTTCGGCGCCTTCGGGCGAGATTTCACGACCGGCGATGGCGAGCGGCTGATGGTGGTGGCGATCACCCCGCGGCAATGGACCGGCCTTGTTGGTCTGCTTGGCCTCATCGATGAGATCACCAGGCTCGAAGCCGAAGTCGGCGCGCGCCTCGATCGCGACGAAGGAGTGCGCTTCCAGCACCGGGACCGGCTCAATCCGCTGATCGCCGCCGCCATCGCCGCGCGCACGAGCGCCGATCTCGCCGCCGCGTTCGCCGCCGGCGCTATGTGCTGGAGCCGATACCAGAACTTGAAGGAAGCGGTGGACCAGAACCCGGATTTCTCGGCGGCCAATCCGCTGCTGGCGGAGATCGACCACCCCAGCGGCCGGCGCTATCTGGCCCCCGGCGCGGCGGCGACGATCAGCTCGGAACCCCGTCAACCTCCGGCGCCCGCCCCGAGGCTCGGCCAGCACACCGACGAGGTCCTGAGCCGGGTCCTGGGCCTTTCCGATGGCGAGATCGCCCGCCTGCACGGCGAGGGCCTGGTCGCCAACGCCTGACACGCCGCCCAGGGCCCTGGATTTCACCGGCCGCAGGCGTAGAGCTTGGCGATGCGAGGCGACCGATGAGTCGCCAGGGAGGCAATCATGACAACCGAACTGACCATGCTGGCCTATGCCGCGGCGCTGCTGCTGGTTCTGATCATCGTCCAGGCGACGTCAGCCATTCTGGCCCAGGGACTGCCGGCGATGGCCGGCAACCGCGACGATCTTCCTCCGCCGAAGATGTTCCAGTCCCGCACCCGGCGGCTCGTCGACAACCACCGCGAGGGCCTGACCCTGTTCGCGCCGCTGATCCTGGCGGCGGCGGTGGCGCACGTCTCGAACGGCTGGACCGTCTTGGGAGCGGAACTGTTCTTCTACGCGCGCCTGGCGCACGCGATCTTGTATCTGCTGGGCGTGCCCTGGGTCCGCGCCCTGGCCTGGGGCGTGGGCATGGTCGGGACCATCATGGTGCTGGCGGCTTTGTTCGGATTGGGCTGAAATCCGCTCGGCCGAGGCGGCGGTTCTCGCCGCCTCGGCGCCGGCGGCGGCAATGGTCGGAGTGGCAGGATTCGAACCTGCGACCCCCGCGTCCCGAACGCGGTGCTCTACCAGACTGAGCCACACTCCGATGAAGAGCGGGCCTTATAGTGGAGGGGAGAATCGCCCGCAAGGACGCCCCGAGGGCCGGCCGCCGGCCCTGGCGTTGCAAGCCACAGGGTCCTGCGCTATCCCACCGCGCTCGCGGGGCCCGGGGGGCGCCGGCGGCGCCGCTGGGGAATGGTGTAATGGTAACACTGCGGTTTTTGGTACCGTCATTCTAGGTTCGAGTCCTAGTTCCCCAGCCAGTCGCCCCGACGCCACACGGCCATGCTAAAGAGCAGGCGGATGCAGGATCGTTTCACCTCAGGCCATCTGGATACCTGGCGCCGTGAAGGCGCCGTGGTGATCGAGCGCTTCTTCACCGCCGAGGAAACAGCCGCCGTCGTCGCCGATTTCGACCTCGTCTTTGGCCGTGAACAGGGCGGCGAAGAGGCGCTCGTCAAGAAGAAGCCGGGCGAGGTCGGCCGATTCAATCCGGCCCAATTCGCCATGGTCCAGCCGGTGCCGATCGACTGCTCGCCGGCGCTGAACCTGATCGGCGTCCATCCGGCGCTGATCGCCTTCGCCCAGGCGGCCTTGGAGACCGACGACGTCCACCTCTATCAATGCCAGGCGTGGGCCAAGTTCACCGGTGACGCCGACTATGACCAGCCGTTCCACACCGACTTTTCAAACCACACCCTGACCGCGCCGTCGGAAGACGCGCGCCTGAGTTCGGTGACCATCCTGTGCTATTTCACCGACGTGACCGAGGCCCACGGTCCGGCGCACTATGTCAAACGGACCGACAGCGCCAAGGTCGGCGGACCGGAACTGAGCCTCTCGCCCGATCCGGCCGTCCAGGCGCGCGTGCAAATCGAACTGCAACCCTACGACCAGTCCACCGCCGCGCCGGCCGGCAGCGTGTTCCCCTACACCATCGATGTCTTTCACCGCGGCTCCAACCTGACCGCTCCGGGTGGACGCCGCTACGCGCTGATGTCGTGTTTCAAGGCCGCGGCCAACGACGCCATCGCCTTCACCGCCTGGGCCTTCCATCACCGCAAGCCCTGGGCTCGGATCTTCGACCACGCCAGCCCCGATCAGCTCGCCTGCTTCGGCGTCCCCCGGCCCGGCCACGTCTTCTGGACGCCCCTGACCCTGGAGCGGGCCCAGGTCCGCTATCCGAACTGGGACCTTGGCCCCTATCGCCAGGCGATGAGACCTGAACGGACCATACGATCAGCGTCACGATTCTGAAGCGCTGAGGGAATAGTTCGACGCATCCCTCACAGGAGTCGTCGATGCGCGCCCTTGCGATCCTTGTTATCGCCGCCGTCGTTTGCGCATGCGGCCGCCAGGCCCAGGCGCCCGCGGCCCCGACGATCCCGCCCTACGCGCACATCTTCGTCATCGTCGAAGAGAACAAGAACTTCGAGCAGATCATGAACCCGGCCCTGGCCCCCAACATCACCGGCCTGGCGGCGCGCTATGGCCAGGCGACCAGGTTCTTTGGCGAGGTCCACCCGAGCGAGGCCAACTATGTGGCCATCCTGGGCGGCGACACCTTCGGTATCCACGACGACGACGGATTCACCTGCAAGGCGGGAGACCAGGACCGGTTCTGCAAGGGCTCCTCGGCGCCCGGCTACGTCGATCATACGGTGCGCGCCCCGCACATCGGCCAGCAGCTTGAGGCCAGCGGACGCACCTGGAAGGGCTATTACGAGAACCTGCCGGCGCCTGGGGCCCTGGTGTTCACCGCCACCGATCCGGCCCTGGATAATGGCACGCGCAAGACCGCCCTCTACGCCTCCAAACACTCGGGTTTCCTGAACTTCGCCAGCGTCCAGGCCGATCCCCGGCGGGCGGAGAAGATCGTCGGCTTCGATCAGCTGGACCGCGACCTGGCGTCCGGTAATCTGCCCAATTTCGCCCTCATCGTCCCCAACCAGTGCAACGAGATGCACGGCCTGCACGGGCCCAATGTGCCCCCCGACTGCTCTCAGAAAGAGCCGCTGATCCGCCAGGGCGACAAGGTGATCGGCGAGCTGGTGGGACGCATCCAGGCGACGCCGGCGTGGCGCTCGGCCGACAACTTCGCCATCGTCATCACCTTCGACGAAGGCGCCGGCCACACGCGCGAGGGCTGTTGCGCGGTGACGCCGAATGCCCCCTCCAACTTCGGC
>DASXMK010000486.1:0-4870 GCA_036495705.1 Caulobacteraceae bacterium
CCAACCTGACCAAGACGAGATCCTGGCGGCGCTGGACGCGGTCATCGATCCGAAGTCCGGCCAGGGGCTGGCCGCGGCCGGGCTGGTCCAGGGCCTGATCGTGAGCGAGGGCCGGGCCGGCTTCATGCTCGAAGTGGCCCGGGGCGATGCCGCCCTCTATGCGCCGGTGCGCGACGCCGCCGAGGCCGCGTTGCTGAAAGTCGCCGGGGTGGAGCGGGCGCAGGTGGTGCTGACCGCGGCCTCCGCCGGCCCCCGGGCCCCGGCCGCCGCCCCCGGAACCGTCCGGGTCAGCAAAGGGGCGAAAGTGGCCGCCGATCCGCGCGCCCGGCCCGAGGCCATGCCGCCGCCGGAACGCCTGCCGTTCGTGCGCCGGGTGATCGCCGTGGCCAGCGGCAAGGGCGGGGTGGGCAAGTCGACGGTGGCGGTCAACCTGGCCTGCGCCCTGGCCGCCCGCGGGCTCAGCACCGGACTGCTGGACGCCGATATCTATGGGCCTTCGGCCCCGCGCATGCTGGGGATCGACGAGCAGCCGAGGTTCGAGGACAACAAGCTGCAGCCGCTTCAGGCCTGGGGCCTGAAGGTGATGTCCATCGGCTTCATCGTCGACGAGGGCGCGCCGATGATCTGGCGCGGGCCCATGGTCTCCTCGGCCGTGCGCCAGATGATCCAGGACGTGAATTGGGGAAGCGAAGCGGAGCCTCTCGACGTGCTGGTGGTCGACCTGCCGCCCGGCACCGGCGATATCCACCTGACCCTGGTCCAGAAGCTGTGCGTCGACGGGGTGGTGATCGTCTCCACCCCGCAGGAGATCGCCCTCATCGACGCCCGCCGGGCCGCCGCCATGTTCGGCAAGATGACCCCGCCGGTGGCGATCCTGGGGGTGGTCGAGAACATGGCCTGGTTCGCCGATCCGGCCAGCGGGGCGCATATCCCAATCTTCGGCGAGGGCGGAGCCCGGCGCGAGGCCGCGCGCCTGCATGCGCCGTTCCTGGGCGAGGTTCCGATCGATCTGGCCCTGCGCCAGGGCGGCGACGAGGGCGCGCCGGTGACCGCGGCCGCGCCGGAGAGCGCGATCGCCCAGGTGTTCAAGGAGATGGCGGCGCGGCTGGTTGTAGAGGGCGCCGGGTAGGCCCCCCATCGTCCCTTCGGCGGGGGATGGGGGTCTTCAGGACGTCGCAGGGGTTAGGGAAGAAGCATGACCGTCGAAGAGGTTCGAGCGCCAAGCCTGGGTCCGACCGGGACTCGCTGGCTGGGCTATGGCTTGGCCCTGGTCGGGACGCCCGTGGGGGTGGTAGCCGCGATCGGCCCGGCCGGGCCGGGGAGCCAACTGCTGGCCACGGCCGCGATCGCCATCGCCCTGGTGGTTCTGGCTCTGGCGGCCTCGTCGCCGGCCTCATTCGAGGTGAAGTCGACCCGCTCGCCGACCCGGGTGATCAACTTCCTGTTGTTGCTGCCCGCCGCCAGCCTGATGGTCGCCGGGTTCACCAGTCCGCTGCTCAATCCGCAGATCGTGTTCCTGACGGGCGTAGCCGGGAGCGCCATCGCCGTGCTGGTCGGCCTGTGGGTCCCCAGAGCCCAGCCGGCGGCCAATTCGACATTCCTGTATCTGTTCCTGGTGCTGTACGGGGCCGGGTTCGGGGTCGGCGCGCCGGCCCTCGTCAACCGCTGCTTCGACCGCTCGCCGGGCCAGATCTATCAGGCCACGGTCGAGGGCCGCAGGATCACCAGCGGCAAGGGCGGGCTGCACTACAGTCTGAAACTGGGCCCCTGGGGACCGCGCACGGGGTCGAGCTACCTGCCGGTGACACGGGCCGCCTATGACGCAGCCCGCCCGGGGGATAGCGCCTGCGTCAGCCTGCATCCCGGTGCGCTGGGGATGGCGTGGTACGTGGCCGCGCCTTGTTGAGGCTTCAGGTCACCAGCGAGCCTTCGGCCTCGGCGATCGGCAGTTCGGCCGACTGGGCGTCGCGGGCGGCCAGGGCCGCCCGGATCTCGGCGTGGCGCCTGGCGTCGAGCTTGTAGCCAAAGAACAGGCCGCCGCCCACGAACACCAGGATGACCGGCGCGAACAGGTAGCACATCTCCAGGCCGAAAATGGCGTGGGGGGTGTTCACCGCCCCTTCGCGGGCGTTGTAACCGACCATGGCGAGAATCGAGAACGAGAACACGGCGGTGATCGACAGGCCAATCTTGGTGGTGGTGGTGACCAGGGAGAACAGCAGGGAGGTGATGTCCTGGCCGCGCTCCAGCCGCATCTCGTCGACGAAATCGGCGACCATGGCCCGGATCAGCAACAGGAAGGCGGTGGCGCAGAAGCCGACCGCGAACATGCCGATGAGGGTCGGGACCATCTGCGCCAGGTGATAGCCCGGCCACACGCGCGGCAAGGCCATTAGGGTGGATTGGGCGATGGCGTAGCAGACGCAGGCGACCTGGACGGTGCGGTGCTTGCCGATCTTGCGCGCCAGGCGCGCCCACAGCGGCGCGCCGACCAGGCCGGCGCCGATATAGAAAATCAGCAGAAAGCCGACGTCGGCGATCGAGAAGCCTTTGGCGTCGTGGAAGAAGAACACATACAGCGGACCGGTCGTGCCGGGGCCCAGCGACAGGGCCAGATCGGCGACGATGAGCCGCAGCATGGTCGGGCGACTGACGGCGGTCAGATAATCCTTCGGACTGAACCTCGGACGTTCGGCGCTGGCCAGCCGTTCGGGCGTGAATAGCACGCACAGCAACACGGCGATCGGGACGCCGACGACCAGGATCATGCCGATAGCCGGCATGCTGGCGGCCTTGCCGAGCGTGATAGCCCCGTGCGTGAACTTGCCCAGCAGCAACAGGACACCCGAGCCCAACACGGCCAGACCCAGGGTCCAACCGTACACGCGCGAGCGTTCGTCATAGGTGACCGCGAGCACGCTGGTCCAGGCGGCGGTGCCCAGGGTCAGCATCGATACGCCGAGATAGCTGACCAGCATCCACAGGACGAGATATCCGCCGCCCACATGTCCCTTGGGCAGGAGCACCTTGTACAGGCCCAGCATCAGGATCGGCGCGCCCAGGATCAGCCACGGCCGGTAGCGGCCGATGGCCGTCTTGGTCCGGTCCATGGCCAGGCCCAGGAACGGATCGAAGAACACGTCGACCAGCCGGACGATTCCGATGGCCCCGCCGACGATGGCCAGGCTGCCGATCAGGCCGGCGTAGAATCTCGGGACATAGACCCCGTAGACCACCAGAACGCCGGCCAGCACGACGCCCGGCATGGCGAAGGCGACGATGGTATGGAAGGGATTGCGGATCCCAGGCGCGGTGTCGGCGGTCATCGGACGGCGACCCCCAGGTCGCCGGTCAGGCCCTCGAGGACCGGGGCCTGGGTCATTTCGGCGTCGCGGGCCTCGAGCTGGGCGCGGATGTCGCCGTGGCGGCGCGAATCCAGCCGGTAGCCGATGAAACAGGCCCCGCCCAGCATCACGAACACGATCGGCACGATGATATAGACCATCTCCATGCCGTGGACGGCGGCCGCTGTGTTGGGCGCGCCTTCCTTGGCGTGATAGCCGATGGCCGCGAGCAACAGATACGAGAGGCCGATGCTGGTGCTGCCGGCCAGCTTCTGGGTGGTGCTGATCATGGCGTAGAGCAGGCCGGTGCGCTGCTTGCCCTTTTCAAGCCGCACGGCGTCGCCGACGTCGGCGACCATGGCCCGGTCGAGCAACGGGAACCCGGCGGCCAGAAACCCCATGACGAACATGGCCGCCGCCGCCACCACGAAATCGCCTCTGGGCAGGAGGGCGATGCCGACCAGGCCCAGCGAGTAGCCGGTGCTGGCAAGCTGCAGGGTGCGATGCTTGCCGAGCCTCTGCGCCAGCGCCGCCAGGCAGCCGGCGCCCAGCACACCGGCGGCGATGTAAATGAACAGCAGGGTGCTGGAGCTGGCGATGGTGAAGCCGCGCGCGTCGTGGAAGTAGAACAGATACAGCGACGACATCCAGCCGGGCCCCAGCGCCAGGCAGAAGTCGGCGATGATGATCCGGCGCATGTCCGGCCGGGTAATCATCTCCCAGTAGTCGCGCAGGCCGAACCTCTCGGTCTCGATCTCGCGCACGATGGTCTCGCGGGTGAACAGCACGGCGGCGGCGATCCCGATCGGCGCGGCGATGATGATGAACCAGCCCATGGCCGCCACATCTCCCGAGCCGCTGGAGCCGTTGCGCTTGGCCAGCAACACCGGCGCCAGCAGCACCAGGGCCGCGCCCAGGATGCTGACCAGCTGGATCACGCCGAACACGCGGCTGCGCTCGTGGTATTTCGAGGCGATTACCGACGCCCAGGCGCTGTGCGCGAGCACCACCAGGGAGAAGCCGAGGTAATAGATCAGCAGCCAGCCGGCGAGGTAGAGCAAGCTGACCCCGGCGGGCGGCAGGAACAGCATATAGACCGCCAGCATCAGCACCGGGGCGCCGGCCGCCAGCCACACCTTGTAGCGGCCGAACCGGGTCCGGGTCCGATCCATGGTGATGCCGATCAGGGGGTCGAGGAACATGTCGCCGAAGCGGATGACGGCGAACGCGGTCCCCACCACCGCCAGAGCCAGGCCGTAATGGGCCGCGTAGTAGTGCGGCAGATAGACGGTCAGGGCCACCGCCAGGGCGCCGACGGAAAAGCCCGGCAGGCTGAAGGCGACGAGATTGGGGAATCTGAGGCGGGCGGGTGCGGTCGCCGAGGTCACACGGGCGTTCCTCAAGTACGGTTGGCGGGTGCGCCTCTTGACGGGCGTGTCAGCGCCAACAGACCCCGCGCGCCGCCCGGGCGCAAGAGGTTAAAGCCTCAGGCCCGTTTGGGGCCGGCCTGTTCGAGCCAGGCGTCG
>DASXMK010000487.1:0-2623 GCA_036495705.1 Caulobacteraceae bacterium
CCGGCGTCACCCCGAACCGCTCCGAGGCGGTCGCGTAGCCGAGACGCCCGAACGCCGTGATCACCTCATCGAAGATGAGCAGGATGCCATGGCGCGTCGCGATCTCCCGGATACGCTCGAGATAGCCCTTGGGCGGGACGAGCACGCCGGTGGACCCGGCCACTGGCTCGACGATCACCGTGGCGATAGTCTCGGCCCCGTGCAGGGCCACCAGGCGCTCGAGATCATCGGCCAGCTCGGCCCCAGTGTCGGCCTGGCCGCGGGTGAACGGCGCGCCGGCGCCGTGGGTGTGGCGCATGTGGTCGACGCCCGGCAGCAGGGGCCCGAAGGTGCGGCGGTTGGCGACCATGCCGCCGACGCTGATGCCGCCGAAGCCGACGCCGTGATAGCCGCGCTCGCGGCCGATGAAGCGGGTGCGCGTCCCCTGCCCGGCGGCGCGCTGATAGGCGAGCGCGATCTTCAGCGCGCTGTCCACCGCCTCGGAGCCGGAGTTGCAGAAGAACACGTGGTCGAGGCGGTCGGGCAGGACGCCGCGCAGGCGCGAGGCCAGTTCGAACACCAGCGGATGGCCGAGGTTGAAAGTCGGGGCGAAATCGAGTTCGCCGGCCTGGCGGGCTATGGCTTCGACGATCTTCGGGCGGGCGTGGCCAGCGTTGACGCACCACAGTCCGGCGACCGCGTCCAGCACCGCTCGGCCGTCGGTGGTGTAATAGTGCATGTCCTTGGCCCGGGCCAAAAGCCGGGGATCGGCCTTGAAGGCGCGGTTGTTGGTGAACCCCATCCAGAAGGCTTCCAGGGAGTTCACGGTCGGGGCGTCCATACTCAAAAGCTCCTGAGACAGTGATCTCCCCCTGCGGAGCGGGGGGAGGGCCGGCCGAACGGCCGGGAGGGGGGCGGCGACCGCACCGCGCTGCAACCGCCCCCTCCACCGCTTCGCGGTCCCCCTCCCCCGTGAACGGGGGAGGATCAGGCCTAGTACTTGAAATTCACCGCCACGCCCACGGTCAGCGGCCGGAAGGTCTGGGCCTCGTACAGCAGGGTCGAAGAATCCTCGTGGGTCAGGTTCAGCTGCGGGTGGGAGTTGAAGACGTTGTTGGCGAAAATCGCCAGGTCGATTTTCGACAAGGTGATGCCGGCGCGCAGATTGACCAGATTGGTCGCCGGATCGGGCGCCAGGCCGGGATCATAATAGGTGGTGGCCGGGTCCTCGGCGGCGATCGGGGTGTTGCGCCGGGACTTGAACTCATAGTCGGCGCGGATGAAGGCCGGCTGGGCGAACAGGTCGAAATTGTACTGGGCCCCCACGGTCACCGTCCACGGGGCCACATCCAGGGCGTCGCCCTTTTCGGCCAGGATGTTGCCGAACGTGTCGAGCGCGGTCTTGGAGAACGTGGCGTCGGTGTAGCCCACGGCCAGCTCGAGCTGGAAGGCGCGGCCGAGGTTCCACTGGCCCTGCAGGTCGAAGCCTTTGCTCGTCGCATCGCCGACATTGGTCGTGTAGGTGATGGCGCAGATCGGCACGGTGATGCCCTGCTGGATGTTCTTCCACTGCAGGTAGTAGACGCTGCCGGCCAGCTGCAGGGTGCGGTCGAGGAACCGGCCCTTGGCCCCGGCCTCGTAGCTCCACACGGTGTCGGAGTTGTACTCGGTCGGGAACACCCCGCCGCAGGCGACCACCGGCAAGGGCGGGCTGGCCCCGCCGATGCGATAGCCCTTGGCGATGGTGGCGTAGACCATGTCGTCCGGCGTCACCTGGTAGCTGAGGCTGAACTTCGGGGTCAGCGGCTTTTCGTTCTTGCCGCCGGTGGTGATGTTGGGGACGCCGCCATTGTCCAGCAGGTCCTGCGGTCCGTCGTCCAGGCTGATGAAATCGAAATGGGTCCAGGCGAAGCGCAGGCCGACCTCGGCCTTCAGCTGGCTGGTGATGTTATAGGTGGCGTCGGCGAACAGAGCGATCTGGCGGTCGTTGGATTTGGTGTCTTTGATGTAGTCATCGCCCAGACCGCCGGGCAGCAGATCCTCGCCCCAGGCGGTGATCATGTCCTCGCCCCATAGCAGCTGGGTCAGGGCCGGCAGCTCCGGATCGCGGATCTCCTCGGTCGAGCGCTGATAGTTGAAGGCCATGAACACGCCGGCCGTCCACTGCAGGCGGGAGTCGGCGTTGTTCGACTGCAGCCGGAACTCCTGGGTCCAGTCGTACTGGCTGTTGGTGATCTGGTTGTACGAATAGTAGTTCGGCATGCCCGGCAGGCTGATCCCGGTGGCGGTCAGCAGCGGATAGGGCTGGCCGCAGACATCGCCCGGGCATTCGTTGCCGTTGGGATCGGACGGATAGCCATAGATGTCGCCGATCAGGAAGTGCTGGAAGTAGCTGAGGTTGTAGAGCGTGCCGCTGTAGCCGCCGACGCGCTCCTTGCGGGCGTAATAGCCGGTGTCGGAGATGAAGCTGACGCCCGGCCCCTGCCACTCGATCTTCAGGGTCGGCAGCAGGAAATAGTCGCGGTCGGGCTGGCGGTCGGGGGTGCCGCTCAGCAGCTGGCCGGCCCCGGGGTTGGAGATGCCGACCCAGTAGTCGTCGTAATTGTGCTGGTAGCGGTTCTGGAAATCCACCGCCGGGGTGATG
>DASXMK010000488.1:0-3720 GCA_036495705.1 Caulobacteraceae bacterium
CCCCGGCGGTCAAAGGTCCGGAAACCGGCCCAAGGACCAGGTATGGCGCGAGCTTGCCAAGCGTCTTCCTGATCGGGCCCCGATCCATCTCGCCACATCCTTTGGAGCCCCGTACAATCGATAACCCGCCGAACGGCCAGCCGTTCCAGCCACGGTTCCCGCGCACGCCCGGAGACAGAGTCCGATGACTTGGCACGGGACAAATGCAGAGCCCGGGCCGGATCCCTCTCAGAGCATTTCGACCTAGCCGCCATGCCGGTCTGGAAAGCGCCGCTGAGCGAGGCCATGGACCGGCGGCTGAGTCGGCTGACCGACCTCGGCGAGCGCGCCGTGTGCTTGGTGCTGTACGCAACCCTGGTGGTTCGCGTCGGGGCCATTGCTCCCCGCGCGCCGTGGAATCTGGTCATCCTGGCGCCCGAGGGTCTGGTGGCGCTGTTCATGATTCTGCGTCGCCGGCCGCTGGCGGTGACGACGAGGCCGTGGGACTGGCTGGTCGCCATGGCCGCCCTGACCCTGCCGATGCTGGTGGCCCCAGGGGGGACGACCCTGGTCCCGCCCCTCACGGGAGTCGCCCTGGTGTTTGCCGGACTGGGGCTCAGCATCTGGGCCACCCTCTGCCTTGGGCGCAGCTTTGGGCTGGCGGCGGCCAATCGCGGCGTTGTCCAGTCCGGACCTTATCGGCTGCTGCGCCATCCGATCTATGCCGGCTACCTGGTGAGCGATCTCGGCTTCCTGCTGATGAACCCCACCGGGCGGAACCTCGGATTATATGCCTTGGCCCTGGCGCTGACCCTGGCGCGGGTGAGCGCCGAAGAAGGCTTGCTGGCCGCCGATCCGGCCTATGTGGCGTTCGCGGCCAAGGTGCGCCACCGCCTGGTTCCGGGACTCTACTGATGATAAACATCCTCCTCGTCACCCTCGACCAGCTGCGCGGCGACGCCCTGGGGTGCGCTGGCCATCCGATAGTGAAGACACCGCACCTGGACCGGTTGGCGCGGGACGGCGCGCGCTATGCACGGCACTACAGCCAGGCCGCGCCCTGTGGGCCGGGGCGGGCCAGCCTCTACACCGGCCTTTACCAGATGAACCACCGTGTGGTGGCCAACGGCACGCCGCTCGACCGGCGCTTCGACAATATCGCCCACGCGGCCAGGCGCGCGGGCTATGCGCCCTCGCTGTTCGGCTACACCGACCAGGCCATCGATCCGCGCGATGCCGACGGTCCAGACGATCCGCGCCTGTCCACCTATGAGGAGGTGTTGCCGGGATTTGATGCTCTGCATCTGCCGTCCGGCCGTCTGGACGCATGGATCGCCTGGCTGAAGGATCGGGGCCACGAGGCGCCATCGGAATCCTTCGCCGCTCTCGTCACCGAGCCGCAACGTCCGGCGGAGCACAGTCTGTCGGCCTATCTCGCCGATCGTCTGATCGACTGGATCAGGGTCCAGGACCGACCGTGGTTCGCCCATCTCAGCCAGCTTCGTCCGCACCCGCCCTATGCGGCGGCGGGCCGGTTCGCCAAGATGTACCGTTCCGACGACATGCCCACTCCCATCGCTCCGGCCGCCAAGACCAGCTGGTTGCATGGCCGATTGCTCGACAACAGCGCCCTGGCCGCCCCCAAGGAGCCGCAGGACATGCGCGAGCTTGCGGCCCAGTACTTCGGTATGGTCAGCGAGGCGGATCACCAGCTGGGCCGCGTATGGGCGGCGCTCGAGGACGCCGGACAGTGGCCCCACACCTTCATCCTGGTCACCGCCGATCACGGTGAGCAGCTCGGCGATCACGGCCTGATCCAGAAGGCCGGATATTTTGAGCAGAGCTATCACATCCCGTGCCTGGTCAGAGACCCCCGGCCCAGCGCGCGTCGCGGCGCGGTGGTCGAGGCCTTCACCGAAAACGTCGACGTGTTCTCGACCCTGGCCGAGGCCATGGGCCTTACCGCGCCCGCCCAATGCGACGGCGCATCACTTTCGCCCCTGCTGGCGGGCGAGGTCCCGCCCTGGTGGCGCAGGGCCGCTCACTGGGAATTTGACTGGCGCGCAAGTGCGATCGCGCGAGACGCCAAGTCACCCGAGGCGTGGGACCGCCGGCTGGAGCAAAGATGCCTGGCCGTTTTGCGGACCGTGAACGAAGCCTATGTGCAGTTCGGCAACGGCGCGGCCCTGGCCTTCGACCTCGCTGCCGATCCCACCTGGCGAACCGAAATCACCGATCCGGCCAGGATCCTCGCCCTGGCGCAGGACATGCTGGCCTGGCGCGCGCGCCACGCCGACCGCACCCTGACCGGAATGCTCGTGGAGGATGGCGGCGTCGGGCGCTGGCCGCCCATGCCGCAGGGGTGGGCCGGATCAGACTGAGCCTTCACCGCTGGCCGGGAAATTCCAGTTCCCTGGCCTTGTCGACTGCGGCGCTGGGTTCAAAATCCTCCAGCTCGAAGAAGGCTCTAAGTTCGATCTCGCCATCGACGCCGTCGGGGGCCGGATTGGGGGCCTGCATGGCCCAGTCGATGGCTTCCTGGCGCGATTTCACGTCGATGATCCAGTAGCCGGCGACGATGTTGGAATCCTCGGTGAACGGCCCCTCGATCAAGGTCCGGCGGCCACCGGAAAAGCGGATCTTGGCGCCCTGCGACGTCGCCTTCAGGCCCGAGAGGTCGACCAGCACCCCGGCCTTGGCCAGCTTGTCGTTATAGGCTCCCATCTCCGCAAACAGGGCTTCGGTGGGCATGACCCCGGCCTCGCTCGACTGGGTGGCCTTGACGATCATCATGTAGCGCATGGCGGTCTCCCTGCGGTTGGCTTCGGTGTGTCGCTGCCAGGACGTTCAATGCATCCGCAGACCGACACTGGCGGCCCGAAAAATTCCCTAACCGGCCTGGATGGCTGAACCAGCGCGCAACAGCGCGGCGATGGCGTCTTCCGAATAGCCAGCCTCGGCCAGCACTTCGCGCGTATGCTCGCCCAGCCCCGGCGCGGCGCGATGCGGGGTGGTGGCGAGGCCCGGAAAGCGCGCCGGCGAGGCCGGGGCCGGGAAAGCGCCACCGAAGCGGTCACGGGTGGTGGTGAAGCAGCCGGCGGCCGCCGCCTGCGGGTCGGCGGCGACCTCGGCCAAGGTCGCCATCGGGGCCCAGATCAGGTCGGCTCGGCTGAGGCGCTCGCCGATCTCGGCCAGGGTGAAGCCGGAGAACACCTGGTCGAGCACGCCCCGCAGTTCGCGCACCACCTCCAGGTCGGCAATCGGCGGGGCGAAGCGAGCGTCGGCCAGGAGGTCGGGTCGTTCGATGGCGCGCGTCAGGGCGGCGAAACACTCCAGGCTGCGCGGGACCAGGCAGAACCAGCGGTCGTCGGCCGTGCGGAAGAAGCCGCCAAGGGCGCCTGGCCGATCGCGGCGCGGCTGGGCGGTGGCCACATGGCCATAACGAAGCTGCTGCGAAGCGTCCCAGGATACGGCGTAATAGCCGGTCCGCAGGAGCGAGGTCTCCACCAGCCGGCCGCGGCCGGTCCGGTCACGCTCGCGCAAGGCGGCCAACACGCCCGACAGGGTGGCCAGCGCCGTGTAATGGTCGCCAAAGCCCGGCCGGCAGGTGAACGGCTCCTGGTCCGGGGGAATGGTCGCCGCCGCCACCCCGGAGCGGGTCCAGAAACCGGTGAGGTCGAAGGCCGGCGTGTCGACCTCCGGCCCTTCCAAGCCATAACCGCTGACGCTGGCGTAGACGAG
>DASXMK010000489.1:0-1507 GCA_036495705.1 Caulobacteraceae bacterium
AGGTTGGTGTGCTTGCCTTGCCAGCCAACGCCGGCCAGCGCCGCCAGCGGCTTCTCCATCAGCGGGGCGGTGTCGACGAACACGCTGACCTCACCGCCCAGCCGGCGGTGGATCACCCCGGCCAGGGTCTTGAGCCGTCCCTTGATCACATCGTGGTAGTCGCGGCCCTGAGCGTAGACCGAAATCGCCGCCCGCGAGCGCTCAGCCAGCACCGCCAGGGGATCATGATCCGGCCCGTAGTTCATGGCTAGCACGACGGCCGAGCGGGCTTGCCGCCACATCGCCTGCGGATGGGATCGGCGCTCCAGGGTGGATTGCATCCACGCCATGGTTCCGTGGCGACCCTCGGCGACGAATTCCCGCAGCGCTTCGCCCGCGGACCACGGTTCGGTCAACGAAGTGAATTCGCAGACCTCGAAGCCGAGGCTCTTCGCCGTCGATCGGATGAGTTCGTTCGCGGCTCTAGAAGTCGAGGTCGTCATAGTGGTTCGATGGCGGCAGGCCCGGCCATCGATCCAGAAGCAGCGGGCGGAATGCTGGCCGGGACTTGATCCGCATGTACCAGATCTTGATTTGGCTGAAGTCGCGCCACGGCACGTCGCCGAAATAGTCGATGACCGAGATATGGGCGGCGGCGGCGAAATCGGCCAGGCTGAGGCGCCGGCCGGCGAGCCAGTCGCGGGCCTGCAACAGCTTGTCGATATAGGTCAGGTGGAGGCGCAAGGCTTCGCGGCCCTGGCGCAGGCTGTAGAGGTCCGGGGCGCCCATCTTGAGCAGGCGTTTTTCCAGCTTCTCCTGCAGCAGGTAGGAATTGACCTCATTGTCGAACTTACGATCGAACCACTGGATCAGGCGGCGGGTCTCGGCCCGCTCCGCGGCCGTAGGGCCCAGCAGATCGCACCCCGGAACCTCACTTTCGAGATGCTCCAGAATGGCGCGGGATTCGCAGATCACCGTCGGCTCGCCGGAGGAGGGTTGCTCAACCAGGACCGGCGTCAGGCCTGACGGATTGAGGGCCAGGAACGCCTTGGGCTGCTCCCAATAGCGGACCACCTCTTCGACAAACACAGCGCGCTTTTCCCCCAGGGCCAGTCGCACCTGACGCGAAGCCGGATCGAGCGGAAAGTGGTGGAGGGTGCGGACAAGGCTCATGGGGCGGCGCGAGCTATATCAAGGATTGGCCGGGCGCCAACATCGTCCGCCGCCGCAGCGTCGGCTGCGTCAGATATTTTCCCGATCCGGCCGGGTTTCGGCGAACGCCCCGCCATGCGGCTCGGCCCGCCCCCGGGGATCGGGGTGAATGAGAATGTCGGCGTCAGGAAAGGCCCCCAGCACCCGCCGTTCGGCGGCCACCACCACCTTGTGCGCCGCTTCCAACGACAACTCGGGATCGAGGTCGACGTGCATCTGGATATGCACGAACGGACCTGCTGCGCGTGTGCGCAGCTGATGCACATCGCTGATGCGCCCGTCTTCAGTCATCAGCGCCTTGATGCGCCGGCGATCC
>DASXMK010000490.1:0-2494 GCA_036495705.1 Caulobacteraceae bacterium
CAGGCGATAACGCCGGGGTCGCCGGCCTGCGCCTGCCGGTCGATCCAGGCCGCGATCGCCGCCAGCCATGGGGCCCGGTCGGCATCGTCCAGCGGTATGCCGCTCTTCATCTTGGCCACATTGGCGGCCGGGTGCAGGTCGTCGCCTTCCAGGAATACCCAGCCCAGGCGCGCCGCCACGCGCCGGCCGACGGTCGATTTTCCGGCCCCCGACACCCCCATGACTACCAGGACCGGCGGCGCCCTCACGAAGGCAAAGGCCGCCAGGCGCGGCCGTCCCGGGCCAGCAATTGGGCGGCCGCCGGCGGGCCTTCGCTTCCCGCCGCATAGGGTTGCGGCGGACCGTCGTCCTTCCAGGCGTCGAGAAACGGCATCACCGCGGCCCAGGCGAATTCGATGTCACTCCCGCGCTTGAACAGGGTCTGGTCTCCGCTCATGCAGTCGTAGAGCAGGGTCTCATAGCCGGTGGCCGGCGTAGTTTTGAAGTGGTCGGCGTAGCGGAAGTCCATGGCCACTCCGGCCAGGTCGAGCTCCTCGGGGCCGGGGCGCTTGGCTTCGAACAGCAAGGTCAGACCCTCGTCCGGCTGGATGCGCAGCACCAGACTGTTGGGCGTCGAGTGGCCCGCCCCGCGGGCGGCCTGGAACAGGGTGTGTGGCGCGGCCTTAAAGCGGATCACCGCCTGAGTCTGGCGGGCTTTCAGCGCCTTGCCGGTGCGCAGGTAAAATGGCGTGCCGGCCCAGCGCCAATTGTCGATCTCGAGCTTGAGGGCGACGTAGGTCTCAGTCTGGCTGTGAGGATCAACGTTGGGCGAGGCGCGATACGCCGGCATGGCCCGCCCGCTGACCTTGCCGGCGCCATATTGCCCGCGCGCGGAGTCGGAGCGGGCCTCGGACGGCTTGAGGCGGCGGATGGCCTCGATCACCCGGCCCTTCTCGGCTCGCACGGCGTCGGCGGCGAAGGAGTTGGGCGGCTCCATGGCCACCATGGCCAGGACCTGGAACAGGTGGTTGGGCACCATGTCGCGCAAGGCCCCGGCCTTGTCGTAGTAGCCGCCGCGCTGCTCGACGCCGACGGTCTCGGCGGCGGTGATCTCCACCCAGTCGATGTGCCGACTGCTCCATAGAGGCTCGAACACGCCGTTGGCGAAGCGGGTGGCCATGATGTTGCGCACCGTTTCCTTGCCGAGGAAATGATCGATCCGGTAGATTTGGCGCTCGTCCAGCACCTTGAGGATGCGCCGGTTGAGGGCCTTGGCGGTGGCCAGGTCATCGCCGAACGGTTTTTCGATCACCACCCGGCGAAAGGCGCCCCGGCCCTCGCGCGTCAGGCCGGCCTTGCCCAGTTGCTCGACCACTTCGGCGAAAAAACGCGGAGCGGTGGCCAGATAGAAGATGGCGCTGCGATCGGGCCCGAGGGACTTGGACAGCGTTTCATAAGTCGCCGGATCCTCGAAATCGCCGATCTGGTAACCGATGCGGTCGGCCAGGCCCTTCCAGGCCTTGGCGTTGATCTTGGCGGCCCCGAACTCGCTGTTCGGGTCGGCGGCCAAGGATTTCAGGAACTCGCCCAACCCCTGGCGCAGGCCGGCGTCATCGCCCTGGCCATGGTCGACGCCAATGAGCCTGAAGTCGTCCGCCAGCTCTCCGGCCACGGCCAGGTTGTACAGGGCCGGAACCAGGAGCCGCTTGGCCAAGTCCCCCATCGCCCCGAAGATCACCAGGGTGCAGGCGGGGGCCTCGCTCATCCCGACTTTTCTTCCACGTGGCCGCCGAAGCCGTGACGCATGGCCGAGAGCAGCTTGTCGCCGAAGGTGTGGTCCTCACGCGAACGGAAGCGGGCGTAGAGGGCTGCCGTCAGGACGTGGGCCGGCACAGCCTCTTCCACGGCGGCGTCCACGGTCCAGCGCCCCTCGCCGCTGTCGGCCACCACGCCTTCGAATTCGTCCAGCGCCGGATTGTCAGCCAGGGCCTGGGCGGCCAAGTCTAGCAGCCAGGACGAGATCACGCTGCCCCGCCGCCAAACCTCCGTGATGTCGGCGAGGTTGAGTTCGTAGTGCTCGCCCGGCCGCGCGCCATCGATCGCCTTGCCTTTGAGGATGTCCAGGCCCTCGGCATAGGCCTGCATCAACCCGTATTCGATGCCGTTGTGCACCATCTTGACGAAGTGGCCAGCGCCCACCGGCCCGGCGTGGATGTAGCCTAGCTCAGCGCGGGGATCGGCCCCTGCCGGCCGGTGGGTGCGAGGGATCTGGCCAAGGCCCGGGGCCAGGCTGGCGAAGATCGGATCCAGACGGCGCACCACCGCGTCATCGCCGCCGATCATCATGCAATAACCGCGTTCCAGCCCCCAGACCCCGCCCGAGGTGCCGACGTCGACATAGTGGACACCCTTGGCCTGCAGCGCGGCGGCGCGGCGGATATCGTCGCGATAAAAGCTGTTGCCGCCGTCGAGCACTACGTCGCCGGCCTCCATCAAAACGCCCAGCTGCGAAACG
>DASXMK010000491.1:0-6571 GCA_036495705.1 Caulobacteraceae bacterium
CGTAACGTTCGGATAGATGGCCGAGACGGCGGTGATGAAGCGATCGAGCACGGCGTTGTCGTTGGAGTCACCCCGCGGGGCCATGGACACACGCGCCCGCCCGTCCCTGGCGAGCCAATCGCGGACGAGTTCGGGCGGCAGAGTCCGCAACGATATCGGCTGTGCGGTCAAGGCGGCGCGGGTCTCCTCCAGGACAAGCTTCAGGCCCGGGATCAGCACCTCCGTCGCCCGGGCGCGCATGGACGGCGGGGCCCCAGCGAGCCAATCGAGGTCCTCCGCCAGGCGCCGCGCGGCGGCCCCTGTGCGCGAGGTGTCCGTTGCGGCGGCCGTGCGTAGCGCCGCAGCGGTGGTGCTCAGGCTGGCGATGACCTCCTGATCGCTGGGCGGCGGCGAAACGACCGGCGGGTCGAGGCTGAAGCTCATGAGGTCGGAAGCGTCGCGGATCGCCGCCAGTTTCGGCGCCTGGTCGGCCGGAACGAAGCTGGAGAGTGTCCGGGCGCTGGCCACCTCGGGCAACTGCCGCACGCGGGCCGCGATGACGTCGGCCTTGGAGAGTGATGGCGCCACGATCTCAAGCGAATTGGGTGACTGATCGGGATCGCGCATAAGTTCAAGCAAGGTCGAGACCGGCTCGGAGTGCTTGTCCTCGAGGTGGAAGGGGTTGAAGTCGAACCGCAGCAGGGGCAGCGCGGCCGCCGAGGCGAGCGCGCCGACCAGCGCGACGCCGATCACCAGCCGGCGGTGGGAAAGGATGAACCCGTCCAGCCGCTCGAGCGGCGCGCCAGGGCCGGGCGGATCGATCGTCGGCGGATCCAGCAGTCGGATGAGCGCCGGCAAAAAGGTGAGATTAAGGGCCACGGCCACGAACATCCCCACCCCGGCGATGACCCACAGCTGCGACACCCCCAGGTAGGCGGTCGGGGCGAAGGCGAGAAAGCCGACGGCGATGGCCGTGGCCGCCAGCAACAGGGGCCGGCCCATCCCAGCGGCCGCCCGGCAAAGGGCGGCGCGGGCGGTCGAGTCCGGTCCGTGTTCCCAGCGAAAGCGGACCGTGAACTGAATGCCGAAATCGATCCCCAGGCCGACGAACAGGGGGATGAAGGCGACGGAGATCACATTGAAGCGGTGGAACATCAGCAGGCCGATGGCCATCGCTGCGACCAGCCCGATCAGCATGGTGAGGAGGATTGCGCCAATCAGGCGCGGCGCGCGCACCGCCAGCCACAGCATCGCGACGATGGCGATCAGGGCCATCAGCGCGATCAGCGCGACGCCGTCTACGATGGAGCCGAACTGCTGGTCCTGAAGGGGGATGGGACCGGTGAGCCGCACGCGCACGCCATGGTCCGGGTCCAGCTGCAGGGCCTGCGCGCTTTGGCGGACGAATTTGGTGGCGTGGGCGCCCGATTTGAGGGCTGCGAAGTTGAGCAGCGGCGCGGCCATGACAAGCTGGCGCAGTCGCGCAGATTTATCGGCCTGGCCGGATATCAATGCGCCCCAGGAGAAAAAGGCTGGCCGTCCCGAGCGCAGGTCATCGAAAGTCGCAGCCAGATTGGTGATCGGCCGGTCCAGCTGCGCCAGCTGCGCCTGGCCACTGGTGACGCCTTGCATGGCCGTGCCGAGAGTCGTCATCAGGCCGCGAAGACTGGGATCCTGGGCCAGAGGGCCCAGGAACGGCTGGGCGGCGATCAGTTGCTTCATCTGGTTCTGGACGTCGCCCGGGGACAGGTAGAGGAGCCCCTCACGCATGAAGAAACCGGATTCCGGCCGCCGCACATCGCGGAACAGGTCGCGACGGCTCTGCAGCTTTTCGGTGAGCCTGGCGGCCGCGGACTCGGCCAGCTCCGGCGTCCTGCCGTCGATGACGATCACGATCTGATCGCCCTCGGGCTGGAAGAGGGCGTCGAATACATGAGCGCGTTCGCGATACTTCAGGTGCGTGGAGAGCAGGTTCTGGGTGTCGCTGGTCATCGCGAAGTGGCTGGCCACATAGACGACTGCCACCGCGGCGACAGCCAGGATCGTCGCGACCACAAACCATGCATGGTCGGCGCAAATCGCGACCCACCGCTCGACGACAAACCGCGGCGGCGAAGTGGGACGATCGGGTGAGGTCAAGCGCGTCTCCAACAGGCCGGCCAAGCTTTTAGCAGGGTGAAAACGCGTTCCAACTCGCCGGACTCGATTGAATCACGGTTGGCAGCCACGATATGCGTGCGGGCGGATGGTAGCCGTCGAAAAATCCATCCGTTCGCGAATCCCCAGCGAGAAGCAACCCATGGCGGCGCCACTCTCCAAACCCATGGCTCGCAGCGTTGATCCCAAACCCGGTCGTGAAAGGTCAAGCGCCCGCCGCCGGTTGGTCGCCGCCGGTGCGGCCCTGACCCTGCTTGGCGCCGCTGGCGCGGCCCATGGAGCTGCGGCGGTGAACGATCCGTTCGAACGCTTCAATCGTCGCGGGTTCGCCATTCAGATGTCCTTCATGCGGCACGGGTTGGGGATCGTCGGGGTGCTCTATCGCGCCCTCACGCCGGGGCCGATCGGCAAGGCCATCCACCATATCCTCGTCAACCTCAGCGAACCGGTGGTGATCATAAACGATGTGCTGCAGCTTCGGCCGGCTCGGGCCGGGGCGGCGGCGGTGCGTTTCGTGGCCAACTCGACGGTTGGCGTCGGTGGGATGATCGATGTGACCGGCGCCACCGGCCTGCCGCACCATCTCAGCTCGTTCGGCGACACTCTGGGCCGCTATGGCGTGAGGCCGGGCCCCTACCTGTTCATTCCGGTGGTCGGACCCTCCACCGTCCGTGACTTGCTCGGCAACATCGTCGACGCGGTGATCGATCCGCTTCACTTTGCCGTCTACCCGCATCGCCAGGAAGTCAGCCTTGCGGTCACGGCCGCCGGAGGCGTGGACCAGCTTGTGCGCTCCGAGGGCGATCTGCGGGCGCTGCTCAGCAACGCCACCGATCCCTACGCGACCTTGCGGTCGACCTATCTGCAGTACCGCCAGGCGGAGGTCAGCGGCGAGACCGAGATCCCCACCGTGCTCCCGAGCCTCGACGACACCGGCCCGGACCAGCCCGCGCCTCCACTACCCTCCGGGCCGGGAGGAAATCAGGCGCCGGCTCTCCAGCCCCTGCCAGATCAGCAGGACGGGCAGTCCCACGGCCAGCTCCCGGGCGCGCTTGATCAGGGACAGGGCGATGGCCACCTCGGGACCGAGGCCAAAGACGGGGCCGAGCACGGCGTAACTGGCTTCCTGAACGCCGATCCCCATCGGAGCGACGAAAGCAGCGCTACGCAAGGCCATGACCAGGGCCTCCAGGCCGACAACATCCAGGACCCCGATCGCCACCCCGGCCACCCGTAGGGCCAGCCAGGCGCCGCAGGCGCTGGCCACCCAGGCCGCAAGGTGCAGGATCGCCCCCAAGCCCAGCCGTCCGGGCCGGCGGTAGAGCTCCTCGATCAGCCCTCGGGTTTCGTGGGCGCCAAGCGCCGCCGCCGGCGCAAAGCGCTGGATGAGGGCGATGAGCGCCCCAAGGCCCCGGCGCTGGAAGCCCACAAAGGCCAGGGTCGCGGCGGCGGTGATCACCAAGCCGGCAACAGCCGCGCCGATAAGGCTGTTGCTTTTGAGGTCCGGCGCCAATCGGGTCACCAGCAGAGCCACGCCAAGGCCGGTGAAGCCGACCTGGGCCACCAGCTCGGCGGAGACGTCGACCACGGTGGTCGCGGCCGCCCAGGCTGACGACAGGCCCTGAAGGGTGGCGGCCCGCGCTCCGATCACCAGTCCGCCCAAATGGGAAAATGGCAGCAACTCGCCGCTGGCGTCGCGCACCATCCGCGCCCAGACCAGCGCCGCCCACCGGCGCACGCGCCAGGGCCTCTCCAGACACGACCAGGCCGAGCCGAGCAACAGATAGGGCAGGGCGGAATAGGCGATCAAAACCGCCAGCCCTCGCCAGCCGATGCGCTCGAGAGCCGCCAGCACCCCGCCAACGCCGACAAAGGCCACCGTCAGAGTGGCCGCGAGAACCCCAAGGGCAGCCGCCAGCCACATCAACCGCCGAGCGCTCACGCCGCGAAATCGGCAAAGCCGCCCAGCCGAATGGCACTCTCGCGCACGGCGCTGCGCACGCGCTGGGAAAGCAAGGCGGCCAGCTCCTCGCCATAGGCGTAGCCGGGCGCCGCGCCTTCGAATCCGGCCCCGCTCGCCGGATGTAGATAGATTTCCGACAACCCCGGCGGCAGCACCCGGATCAAACCTTCAAGCCGCCCCTCGCTCATCGCCCCGCTCCATCGCAGCCCAAATACCTGGTCGGGGGTGAGCAGGCCGGCGGCCCGCGCGCGTGTGCGCGCCAGCCGCGCCCAGAGGCGCAACAATCGCCCTCCGCCCACGCCCCCGCCGGGCGTCGCCTGCTTCAAGGGCGCGATCGGCTCAATCGGAATCCGCATGGCGCGCAAGCCGTGCCGCGGTCCCAGTTTCAGGACCAGTCCGGCGATAGTCGGGTGCAGATGAAAGTGCTTGTGGGCATTGACGTGATCGAGCGCCAGGCCGGTGGCCTGGAAGGCCGCCAGCTGGGCTTCGATTTCGGCGGCCAGTTGGCGCCGGGCCGCGGGCTGGAAGAACATCGTCGCGCCGGCGGCGGCCATGTCGGCTCGAAAGCGCCCTTTGGCGTCGACCAGGCGCGGAACCTCTTCCGGCGGCAGCATCGGAGCGCCATCCACCAGCACCAGGTGCAGGCCGACGCGCAGTCCGGGAAGGCGTCGCGCGCGGGCGATGGCGTCGGCGGCGGCCGGCGCGCCGACCATCAGGCTGGCGGCGCTCAGCACGCCATCGCGATGCGCCAGTTCCACCGCTTCGTTGACGGCCGCCGCCGCCCCGAAGTCATCGGCGGTGATGATCAGGCCCGTCGGTCGCGCGGCGGTGTTTGGCGAGGCTGTCCTCAAGCGGCGACGGCGCGCCGCTCCTTGAGGAACTCGAAGAATTCCACCCCCTCGCGCAGCCGGCGCTTCATCATTTCCGGACTGCGCACCATCTCGCCGACGATGTCGCCGATCTTCCGCGGCCGGAAATAGAACCGCCGGTAGAAGGTCTCGACGCTGGCGAATATCTCGGCGTGGCTGAGGTGCGGATAGTGCAGCGGGGCGATCTGGATGCCGTGCTCGTCCACCAGTTCGGCATTGGCCTCGTCCAGCCAGCCGTTCTTCAGCGCCTGATCATAGAGGAAGGTGCCCGGATAGGGAGCAGCGAGGGACACCTGGATGGTGTGCGGATTGATCCGGGTCGCCCAACGCACGGTTTCCTGCAGGGTCTCGCGGGTTTCGCCCGGCAGGCCGACGATGAAGGTGCCGTGGATGGTGATGCCAAGGTCGTGGCAGTCCTTGGTGAAGCGCTCGGCCACTTCAACCCGCATGCCCTTCTTGATGTTGTGCAGGATCTGCTGGTTGCCGCTTTCGTAACCGACCAGCAACAGGCGCAAACCGCCTTCCTTGAGCACTTCCAAGGTCTTGCGCGGGACATTGGCCTTGGCGTTGCAAGACCAGGTCACCCCCAGCTTGCCCAGTTCCCGGGCGATGGCCTCGGCCCGCGGCAGGTCGTCTGTGAAGGTGTCGTCGTCGAAGAAGAATTCCTTGACCTGGGGAAAGGCTTTCTTGGCCCAGGCGATCTCCTCGATCACATGACCGACGCTGCGCGTGCGGTAGCGGTGACCGCCGACCGTCTGCGGCCACAGGCAGAAGGTGCAGCGGGATTTGCAGCCGCGCCCGGTGTAGATCGAGATGTAGGGGTGCTTGAGATAGCCGATGAAGTAGTTCTCGATCGTCAGGTCGCGCTTGTAGACCGGGGTGACGAACGGCAGGCTGTCCATGTTCTCCAGCATCGCCCGGTCAGCATTGTGGACGATCGCTCCGCCGGCATTGCGATAGCTCAGCCCCTCGATGTCGGCGAACGGGCGATCCTCGGCGACCTCCTTGATGGTGAAGTCGAACTCGTTGCGGGCGACGAAATCGATGGCAGCGGCGCTCTTCAGGCTGGCGTCGGCGTCAACCGCCACCTTGGCCCCGATGAACCCAGCTTTGAGCTCGGGATTGACCGCTTTCAGAGCCTCGACGGTCTTGACGTCCGAGGCGAAGGACGGCGTCGAGGTGTGTAGCACCACAAGGTCGTAGTCCTTGGCCAGCGGCGCGATCTCGGCCAGGGACTGGCGATGCGGCGGCGCGTCAATCAGGCGGCTGCCCTCGACCATGGCCGCCGGCTGGGCCAGCCAGGTCGGGTACCAGAACGATTTGATTTCACGCCGCGCCTGATAACGCGAGCCGGCGCCGCCATCGAAGCCGTCGAACGAGGGAGCCTGCAGAAAGAGAGTTCTACGCATTCAGTCCTCAGGTGTGGAGCAAGGCCCCCTGGCGGCTCACCCGGAAATGAGTTCCGTGCCAACCGACGCGATTGACGGCGAAACTGGCGACGAACAGGCCAAAAGACAATACATCGACCGCCGGAATAAGCCACCAGGCGCCAACGGGTTTGCCGGTGGCGGCGTCTATGCTGAGCTTGAAGGCGATGCGCTCG
>DASXMK010000492.1:0-3268 GCA_036495705.1 Caulobacteraceae bacterium
GCGGGAGGCCTTTATCGCCTATCTCGCCGCTATCGAGCGCCTCGTCGCCGACGCCGGCCGGGGTCAGGCCTGAGTGGCCTCCCTCACAAGGGGAGGGAGGCGCTATATTCACCGGACGATGGCGGATGAGATTCTCAGCGGCGCGGGCCTGATCAAGGACGAGGTGCGGCGGCTGCCCGACACCCCGGGCGTCTATCGCATGTTCGGCGACGGCGGCGAGGCGCTCTATGTCGGCAAGGCCCGGTCGCTGAAGAAGCGTGTCGCCCAGTACGCCCAGGGCCGCTTCCACACCCAACGCATCGCCTTGATGGTCGAGCTGACCCGAACGATGGAGTTCACCAGCACCCGCACCGAGACCGATGCTCTGCTGCTGGAAATCAACCTTATCAAGCAATTGAAGCCGCGGTTTAACGTCCTGCTGCGCGACGACAAGAGCTTTCCCGAGATCGTCATCCGTCGTGAGCATCCGGCCGCTCAGCTGAAGAAGCACCGCGGCGCCCACTCCATAAAGGGCGACTATTTCGGCCCGTTCGCCAGCGCCTGGGCGGTGAACCGCACCCTCAACACCCTGCAGAAAGCGTTCCTCCTCCGCTCGTGCTCGGACAACGTCTATGAGACCCGCACCCGACCGTGCCTGCTGCACCAGATCCGCCGCTGCTCGGCCCCGTGCACCGGGCTGATCGCGCTGGACGACTATCAGGCCCTGGTCGACGAGGCCGAGGCCTTCCTGACCGGCAAGAGCCGGGCGGTCATGGCCCGGATGAGCGCGGAGATGCAGGCCGCCTCCGACGCCCTGGAGTTCGAGCAGGCCGCGCGCCTGCGCGACCGCATCCGGGCGCTGTCGTCGGTGGCCCAGGAGACCCAGGTCAATCCTGAAACGGTGAGCGAGGCCGACGTCTTCGCCCTGCACGCCGAGGGCGGCGCGGCGTGCGTCCAGGTGTTCTTCTTCCGCGCCGGCCAGAACTGGGGCAACCACGCCTATTTCCCGCGCGTCGACCGCGCCGACACCGAGGCCGAGATCATGGCCGCTTTCATCGGCCAGTTCTACGAGGACCGACCGATCCCGCGCCTGATCCTGACCAGCGTGGTCCCGGCCGAGGCGACCCTGATCGCCGAAGCCTTCAGCCTCAAGGCCGGGCGCAAGGTGGAGATTTCCACGCCCCGACGCGGCGAAAAGCGCGAACTGATGGCCCACGCCCTGGCCAACGCCCGCGAAGCGCTGGGGCGGAAGCTGTCGGAAAGCTCGGCGCAGTCGCGCCTACTGATCGGCGTCTGCGAGGCCCTCAGGCTGGAGAGTACGCCCGAGCGCATCGAGGTCTATGACAACTCGCACATCATGGGGACCAACGCCGTCGGCGGCATGATCGTCGCCGGTCCCGAAGGCTTTCAGAAGAACCAGTACCGCAAGTTCAACATCAGGAGTACAGACTTAACTCCCGGTGATGACTACGGAATGATGAAAGAGGTGTTGCGCCGCCGCTTCAGCCGCCTGGCCAAGGAGGAGGAGGCCGGCGACAACCCGCCGCGGCCCGATCTGGTGCTGGTCGACGGAGGAGCCGGGCAGCTCGACGCGGCCCTGGAGGTCATGGCCGACCTCGGGGTCGACGACGTCGCCGTCGTCGGTGTCGCCAAGGGGCCCGATCGCGACGCCGGCCTGGAGCGCTTCTTCCTGCCCGGCAAAGCCCCGTTCATGCTCGAGCCCAAGAGCCCGGTGCTGTACTATTTGCAACGCCTGCGCGACGAGGCCCACCGCTTTGCCATCGGGGCTCACCGCACCCGCCGGGCCGGCGAGATGCGGCGCAATCCCCTGGACGAGATCGAGGGCGTCGGGCCGGGGCGCAAGAAGGCCCTTTTGCACGCGTTCGGCTCGGCCCGCGGCGTCAGCCGCGCCTCGGTGGATGACCTGGCCAAGGTCGAGGGCGTCAGCGCGCCCCTCGCCCAACGCATCCACGATCACTTCCGCAAAGGGGCTTGAGAAGTTAAGGCGCGCGCCGGTCTTCCGAAACAAACAGCACGGCGATGTCCGAGGTCGGGGTGAAGGCCGTGCGTTCGGCGATCAGGTTCTGGCCCCGCCGCTGGAGGGTCAGGCCCGGGACCGGGCAAGTGGAGACGATCCCGCCCGGATCGGCGGCGATCTCCAAGCGGAAGCGCCCGATCGGCCCGGCCCAATTGGCCCCGGTCCTGAGGATATATTCCAGCCAGGTGGCCGTAACCGGCCGCCCCGGCGCGGCGCGAACCGCGGCCGGGTTCAGGCACCAGCCCCGCTTTTCGTCCGGCCACAGGCCTTCGCCCTGGAGAGCGCCGGGCCTGGCCAGGTCCGCCGCGCGCTCGAAATGCACCCCGCCCAGGACCGGCGCATAGCGGTGCTCGATGCGCACCTCGGCGTGGGCCGGGAAGGTCTGCAACCAGTGATAGGTGGCCTTCACCTTCCAGCCCGGATGTTTCACGTCGCCGGGGCTCGTCCATTCGTCGGCGTACACAGCGCCAACGGCGGCCAGGGCCTTCACCTGCACTGGGGTCAAGTCGTTCAGCGCCCGTTCGACCTCGTCCTCCGACCGGGCCCCGATCAAGGGAATACGGTTACGCCGCAGAAGGTCGGTGACATCCTTGCCCTGGCCGTTCACCGCCCGCGCCTCCAGCGTGGCCGGCGTCACCCTGCCATCCACGGTCAGGCGGAAATCGACGATGTCGCCATCGCGCCCGGCCAGGTGGAAACGGTGCGGCGTCTCCGACATGTCACCGACGTCGACATCCGGCAGCGGAAAGGCGATGCGCGCGGTGACCGGCCGATCGGTGAGATTGCGGAATACATAAGCCACCCGCACCTCGCGGCTGGAAAGGCGCAGGTCTTCGCTTTGCATGCGCAGCGCCGCGCTCCTGGCGAAGGTCAGGCCGCCGGCCCCGAGCACCGCTTCGGTGTCGTTGGCCCTGGCCGCTCCGCCGATCGCCAGGACCGCAGCCAGCGCGAACCGCAAACGCATCAGGCGGCCGCGCCGTAGGTCAGGGAGACGAACACGTCCTCCAGGTCCGGCTCCTCGGTGCGCAGGTCCTTGATCGGCACTCCGCCGGCGCGCACGGCGGCGATCACCTCCTCGACCCCGGCGGCGGCGGTCTTGAAGATCACGGCCAGATCGCCGTTGGCCCTCAGGCGGGTCTCGAACGGCGGCAGGCTGGGCGGCGCCTCCAGGGGCATTTCCGGGGTCACCACCACCGTGCGGCTGTCCAGCCGGCGCAGCAACTGGCTGGTCGGCTCGCAGGCCACCACCAG
>DASXMK010000493.1:0-3741 GCA_036495705.1 Caulobacteraceae bacterium
ACGGTCTCGGCCATGCAGTCGGGGATCTTCTGGGGCTATGTTTCCCTGATCGAGGGCCTGGTGAGCCGGGTGAAGGCCGAGTATCCCGAGCCGCTGACGGTGATCGGCACCGGCGGGGTGGCCTCCTTGTTCCACGGCGCCACCGAGGTCATCGATCATTTCGACCACGACCTCACCATTCGCGGCCTGCTCGAGATTTTCCGCCGCAATCCCTATCTTGGCCGGAGATGAACGCGAACACGATCGCCGAACCGGGCGACGAACTGGTGTTCCTGCCGCTCGGCGGCTCGAACGAAATCGGCATGAACTTCAACCTTTATGGTTATGGGCCCGAGCACGCCCGGCAGTGGATCGTGGTCGACCTGGGGATCACCTTCGGCGACTAGACCACGCCCGGGGTCGAGGTCATCCTGCCCGATCCGGCCTTCATCGAAGACCATGCCGACGACATCCTGGGGATCGTCCTCACCCACGCCCATGAGGACCACATCGGGGCCGTGGCCTGGCTGTGGCCGCGCCTCAAGGCCCCGCTCTACGCCACCCCGTTCACCGCCTACCTGCTGCGTGAAAAGCTGCGCGAGGCCGGCCTCCTGGATGAGGTGCGGATCATCGAGGTCCCGTTGAGCGGGACCTTCACCCTGGGGCCGTTCGAGCTGACTTTGATCACCCTGACCCACTCGATCCCCGAGCCCAATGGCTTGGCCATCCGCACCCCGCTTGGCGCGGTCCTGCACACCGGCGACTGGAAAATCGACCCCGATCCCCTGACCGGCGATCCCACCGACGAGGGCGCGATCCGGGCCCTGGGCGATGCCGGGGTCCTGGCGATGGTGTGCGATTCCACCAATGTGTTCGTCGATGGCGAAGCCGGGTCCGAGGCCACGGTGCGCGCCACCCTGCGGGCCCTGATCGGCTCGCTGAAAGGCAAGGTGGCCGCCGCCTGTTTTGCTTCCAACGTGGCGCGGATGGAGACCATCGTACACGCCGCCGAGGAGGCCGGGCGCCGTGTGTGCCTGGTCGGACGCTCGATGATCCGCATGGCGGCCGCCGCCCGCTCGGTGGGTCTTCTCCAGGATGTCCAGTCATTCGTCAGCGACGCCGAAGCCGGCTATTTCCCAAATTCCGGCATCCTTTATCTGTGCACCGGCAGCCAGGGAGAGCCGCGCGCCGCCCTCTCGCGCGTCGCCGATGGCACCCATCCGCACGTGACCCTGGGCCCGGGCGACGCTTGCATCTTCTCCTCGCGCATCATTCCCGGCAACGAGGTTCCGATCCGCAACCTCCAGGACAAGCTCGCCGACCGCGGCGTGCGCCTCTACACCGAGCGTGATCATCCAGGCATCCATGTCTCCGGCCATCCGTGCCGCGACGAACTGCGGCGCATGTACCAGTGGGCGAGACCCGGGATCGCCGTGCCGACCCACGGCGAGCGGCGCCACCTGCTCGAGCACGCCGCCTTGGCCAAGGATCTGCAGGTGCCCGAGGCCATCGCCCCGCGCAACGGCGACATGGTTCGCCTCGCGCCCGGCAAGCCCGGGGTCATCGACGAGGTCCCGGCCGGGCGCCTGTACGTCGATGCCGGTGTGGTCACACCCGAGAACGGCGAGGCTCTGCGCGAGCGCCGGCACGCCGCCTTCAACGGCGTCCTGGCCATTTCCCTGGCTTTGGACGGGCGCGGGCGTATCGCCTCGGGTCCGAGGGTGCGGGCCTTGGGCCTGCCCACCGACGAGGACTACCCACTCGCGGACGCCGTGGACGATCTGGAGAGCGAGGCCGAGCGAGCCTTGGCCCGGCTCTCGGCCGACGAGCGCGAGGACGACGGCGCCGTGGAGGCCATGCTTTCGCGCGCCCTCAAAAAGGCGGCCTTCCGTATCTGGAAACGCCGCCCGGTCGTGGAAACCACGGTCCTGCGGGTGTAGTCACCAAGCCATGATCGGAAAACTCAATCACGTCGGCGTCGCCACGCCTTCGATCGAAGACTCGTGGAGGCTCTATCGCGACGTCATGGGCGTCAGCGACATCACCGAAAAGCGCGCCCTGCCGGAGCAGGGGGTGTGGGTCTCGTTCGTCAACCTGCCCAATGCCCAGATCGAGCTCATCGAACCGCTGGGCGACGATTCCCCTATTCACGGCTTCCTGGCGCGCAATCCCCGGGGCGGCCAACATCACGTCTGTTTTGAGGTCGGGGATATCCTGGCCGCCCGCGATGACCTGCGCGCCAAGGGGGCGACGGTGCTGGGGACCGGCGAGCCGCGCATCGGCGCCCACGGCGTGCCGGTGATCTTCGTCCATCCCAAGGACATGGGCGGCGTGCTGGTGGAGCTGATGGAGACGCCATCGGAAGCCCACTCGGCGTGAACATCACCACGGCCATTGTCACCTATCTCATTATCTGGTGGACGGCCCTCTTCGCCATCCTGCCGCTGGGGGTGCGCAGCCATTGGGAGGAGGGGACCAAGACGCCGGGCGGGGGCGATCCCTCCGCGCCGGTGGACCCTAAGCTGAAACGCAAGTTCATCACCACCACCTGGGTGGCGGCGATCCTGTTCGCCGTGGTCTGGCTCGTCTGGCATTTCCACCTGGTCAGCTTGCCGCAGATCCCTGGAGCGGCGTGAGGAGCGACATGTCGAACCCTGGCCCCCAGTTTGATCAAGTGAACATCGTCGTCAGCGATATGGACAAGTCTCTGGCTTTCTACCGTCTGCTCGGGCTCGACGTGCCGAACGTCTGGACAAGCCCCGGCGGACATCAGCATGTCCGCGCCGCCTCGGGAGGTGTCGATCTGGATCTTGACAACGCCGCGTTCGCGCAAGTCTGGAACCAGGGCTGGAAAGGGCGCACAGACCTCGCCGGGCGCGTTGTCGTGAGTTTTGCACTCGCCGGCCGCTCCGAAGTGGACGCGCTGTATGCGACGCTGACGGGGGCGGGACATCGCGGCCTGCAACCGCCCTATGACGCGATTTGGGGCGCGCGGTACGCGATCGTGGAAGACCCGGACGGTCTGGCCATCGGCCTGATGAGCCCGGTCGACGTGGCGCGTCGCTCGGAGCCGCCTTCCTAGCCGGATCGCCACCTGAGGGCGGATGGCGAAAGGCGACATTGACCCTTGGCCCTGCCGACGACCTCGGGATAACCGCTCCGGTTTGCCAAGCGCCGCCGGCGCGGGCTATCTGGACCGCCCCCGATCCCCTCGAGGAATGCCGATGCGCCTGTCGCGCTATTTTCTGCCTGTGCTGCGCGAGACCCCAGCCGAGGCCCAGATCGCCTCGCACCGGCTGATGCTGCGCGCCGGCATGCTGCGCCAGGAGGCGGCGGGCATCTACGCCTGGCTGCCGCTCGGCCACCGGGTGCTGAAGAAGGTCGAGCAGATCGTGCGAGAGGAAATGGACCGGGCAGGGGCCGTCGAGCTTTTGATGCCCACCCTGCAGCTGGCGGATCTGTGGCGCGAGACCGGGCGCTACGACGACTATGGCGCCGAGATGCTGCGCATCACCGACCGCCACGAGCGCGAGATGCTTTACGGGCCGACCAACGAGGACATGATCACCGAGATCTTCCGCGCCTATGTCCGCTCATACCGCAGCCTGCCGCTCAATCTCTACCACATCCAGTGGAAGTTTCGGGACGAACTGCGGCCCCGCTTTGGCGTCATGCGCGGCCGCGAATTTCTCATGAAAGACGCCTATACTTTTGATCTGGATAAAGAAAGTGGCCGGCGATCATATAACCGGATGTTCGTCG
>DASXMK010000494.1:0-2734 GCA_036495705.1 Caulobacteraceae bacterium
CGAGGTCCGCGCGCACCAGCTTACCGAACAGTTCGAGCTGAATGTCGCCGACGATGCCGTTGCCCATCCGATTTATCAGCAGGGCTTGGGCGACCTGAACGGCACCCCGGGCCAGGGCCAGCGCCACAATGATGAGCGGTATCCTGAACAGGGATTCGGTCTTGGCGTGCGCTGTGAGCGCGTTGACCGCCGGCTGAAGGATGCCCAGCAGCAATCCCGAAAGGCCAGCAAAGGCCGCCGCGCAGGCCAGGGAGACGACCAACGCCCTCCACCGCGGCGCCAGGTATCGCCCGGCAAGGCGCATCATGGTGTCGATCGCTTTTGGCGCCGGCGGTTCCGCGAGCATGATCGGGCGATGGGGGCGCCCAGGCGAGGCGCCTGTCAAGAACCGGCGTCCGGCTTACTTCTTGAGGAAGCCGCCGTACTTAGCCGCGAACCTCGACACACGTCCGCCCCGGTCGACGAGGTGCTGGTTGCCGCCGGTCCAGGCCGGGTGGGTTTTGGGATCGATGTCCAGGTGCAGTTCCGCGCCTTCCTTGCCCCACGTGGAGCGCGTCTGGTAGGTGGTCCCATCCGTCATGGTTACGGTGATGAAGTGATAGTTCGGATGAATGTCTTGTTTCATGGCGTGATCAGATCGACTTCAAAGGGATGACACACGCCTGGGCGCGGGTGATATTTTGGACGCGCGCCTATACACGCTCGGGCCTCGTCTAGGCAAGGGTTGGCCCCGCTAATGGTGACAGAAGACGTCCTCGGGGGGCGAGGACGGGCCGGCGCCTCTGGGCCCGCCACCGCAGGCGAGCGCGGTCGAGCGCGCAGTCTGCGGCCGTTGTCCGGACTGGGTCCTTTCATCAACGCCCATCGCGCCGACGCCGCGGCTTCGGTGTTGGCCCTGCTCATTTCCACCGCCTCGACCCTGGGCCTGACGGCCGCCCTGCGCCTGGTCGTCGACAGGGGCTTTGCAGCGGCCTCGAGCGCCGGTCTCAACCGGACCTTTTTCGTGCTGCTTGGCGTCGCCTGTCTGCTGGCGGCGGCGACCGCTTCACGGTTCTATTTCATCACCCGCCTGGGCGAGAGAGTCGCCGCGGACCTGCGAGTCGCCGTCTATCGACGGGCGCTGACGCTGGACCAGGCGATGTTTCTGGAGATCCGGTCCGGCGAGGTGCTCTCGCGAATGACGATCGATATCGGCATCGTTGAAGCCATGGTCGGATCGGGAGCGTCCGTCGCCCTGCGCAACCTGCTCACCCTTGTCGGCGCGCTTGCCATGCTGGTGTTCGTATCGCCGGGGCTGACACTTTTTGTGGTCGCATTGGCGCCGGTCGTGCTGGCCCCGCTGGTTCTTTACGGGCGACGGGTGCGCCGGCTCTCCGTGCGCGCGCAGGAGCGTCTTGGCGAGGCGGTGGCCTTCGCTGGCGAAACTCTGGAGGCTGTGGACACGGTCCAAGCCTTTGGCGGCCAGCGGTCGCTGGCCGAACGTTTCGGCCAGGCTGTTGAGGCGGCCTTCTCCGCTTCGCTCGCCCGGGTGCGCGCCCGCGCCCTGATGACCGGCGGAGTCATAGCTCTGGTGTTCAGCGGGGTGGCCGCGGTGTTTTGGCTGGGGGCGACCGCGGTCATCGCCGGGAAAATGAGCGCCGGGGCTTTGGTGCAGTTCGCCATACTCGCGGTCCTGGCGGCCGGCGCGGCCGGAGCCCTCAGCGAGGTCTGGGGCGAAGTGCAAAAGGCCGCAGGGGCGATGGATCGCATTGGCCAGCTGCTCGATGCGCGGCCCACCGTCGCCGCCCCGAGCAAACCCGCGCCCTTGCCATGGCCGCCGCAAGGCCAGATCGATTTCGACGACGTCGCTTTCTCCTATCCCGGCCGCCCAGACCTGCCCGCCCTGAGCGGGTTTGAACTTCATGTGCGGCCCGGGGAGCGCGTGGCGCTGGTAGGCCCTTCGGGAGCGGGCAAAAGCACGGTCTTCCGTCTGCTGCTGCGGTTCTTCGATCCGACCCGCGGGACCGTCCGCGTCGACGGAATATCGGTGCGCGAAGCCGATCCCGACGAGGTTCGCAACCGCCTCGCCTGGGTGGCTCAGGAGGCTCCGCTGTTTTCAGGCTCGGCGGCCGAAAACATCGGTTTCGGCCGCACCGGGGCCGACCGGCCCCAGATCCTGAGCGCAGCCCGCGCCGCCCAGGCTGAATCATTCCTGTCGGCCTTGCCCGATGGCCTGGACACCCGGCTCGGGGAGCGGGCCAAGACCCTATCCGGCGGCGAGCGCCAGCGGCTGGCGATCGCCAGAGCCCTGGTCAGGGATGCGGCCATCTTGCTGCTCGACGAGGCGACGAGCGCGCTGGATGCTGAAAACGAACTGCTGATCCAGCGCGCGCTCGATGAGGCCATGCGCGGGCGGACGACACTGGTTATCGCCCATCGGCTCGCCACCGTGCTCAAGGCCGACAGGATCGTAGTCATGAACCGTGGGCGGATCGTCGAGCAGGGAACCCACGCCGAACTGATGGCCGAGGGCGGAATCTACGCCCGCCTGGCGGAGCTTCAATTCGGCATGGAGGCGGCCTGACGCGGGACCGCAGCCTGCTCCGCGCCCGGACCGCGCCTGAGGCGTGCGAGACGCCGCAGACGACGCCAGAAACGGCTCTTCTCCGGTTCAGGATAGGGCTGAAGCAGGCGCCGAAATTCCTCGGCGCAGGCCCGCCAGGAAAAGCGCAGCGCGGCGGCACGAGCGAGCGAG
>DASXMK010000495.1:0-4408 GCA_036495705.1 Caulobacteraceae bacterium
GGCCTAAGTCCAGCGCCGCCCTGCCCTAGCCGTTCAGAAACGACCGCGCGGCCGCCAGGAAGCCATCAGGCGAATCCAGGGGAATGCCGTGACCGGAATTGGCCACGGTCGCGAGCCGGGAGTCCGGGATGGTCTGGATCATTCGCTCGGCTACATCGGGCCCGAGGATGTCGGAGAGCTCGCCGCGAATGAGCAAAGTGGGGACGGCGATATTGGCGCATGATCGCCAGCCGGTTTCCGCGTCTCGCGGGCGCAGTTCACGGACGGAACGTAAGGCGCGGTCGTAGCGCCAGGTCCATCGGCCGTCCTCGGTCATCATCAGATTGTAGTCGACGCGGTGACGCTGGTGCGCCTCCGGTGGCAAGGAGTTGGCGGCTCTGGCCACGGCGAACGCCGCGTCGCGACTGTCGAAGACGTCGCTGGCCTGTTGGGCGACCTGGATCCGTTCGGCGCCGGAGGTCACAAGTTCGGGCCCGATGTCGACGATGACCAGCGCCGCCAGTTCGCTCGGCCGGCCGCCGGCATAGTCCATGGCCACCATGCCGCCCATGGACAGACCCAGGAGGGTGAAACCCCGCAGACCGAGAGCGGCCACGAAGGTTCGCAAATCCTCGGTCATGGCCTCGATCCCGTAGTGACCGGCGCCGGCCCAGCCGCTCTCGCCATGGCCACGCTGGTCCAGCGCCAGCACGCGGTAGCGATCGGTCATCGCCTCGGCGAAGGCGTCCCAGGAGCGAGCGTGGCCGGTGTAGCCGTGCAACAGCACCAAACTCGGCGCGTCGGTGCGCCGTGCAGGCCAATCGCGATAGTGAAAGCGCAGACCATCCATCTCAATCAGTTCATCGGTCACGATCGCGGTCATCGCTGGCTCCTCGGAAACGGGCGATATCTACTTATGCGATGGGTCCCGTCTCGCCTACGATTACAGCCGGCCGCGCTCTCGCAGGCTGTCAAGCAGACGCTCCCGGGCCGCGGGCAGCGGGCGATTGAGCGGGCCAAAGACGCACAATTCGAGAAAATGGCCGGTGAGCTTCAAACCTGCGTCAACGTCGCCTGGCTCCAGGCGGGTCTGGGCCGACAATAGGAAAGGTGGCAACGCCAGCAGGCGCTCGCGCCAAGGCTCGCCGGCCGAGGCGCTCACGGCCCGCCCGGTTCGCGGGCTGACCCAAACCAGATCGTCGGCTCCTCCGGTCACCGCGCAACGAGAAAGGTCGAGGCCGAATCCCAGTTCCGCCAGCAAACCGGCTTCAAATCGCACCAGCACCGCCGGCCAGACGCCGTCGTCGGCCAGGGCGCCGAGAAGGGCTTCGAAGGCTAGAAAGACTCCGGGGTGGGGCTCTCGCTCCGGCAGAGCCGCCGCCACCACCGCTGAGGCCGCGGCCAGGGCGGCCAGGGCTGACGAATCGTCGAACAACGCCGCCGGTCCCTGGCCAATCGGCTCCAGCCGAGCCGAACCCAGCTGGTCCGACACCCGAGCGCGATAGGAGAAATCAATGCGGGCGCCGGGCTGCAGGAACGGCTTCATACGCCGGGATGCGCCGCCGGCGACGTGCGCGGCCCATTTGCCGTGCGCGGCCGTCAGCGCCTCGACGATTGCGCCAGCCTCGCCGTGACTGCGGGCCGATAAAACGAAAGCCTGATCCTCGAATTCCATCGCCTTGAGAGCCTCAGACGTCGAAGTCGAGGCCCACCTCGCCATAGAGTCGGCGGTCCTCGGCCCAGCCGCGCATCACTTTCACATGCAGGAACAGGTGCACGGCCCGCTCAAGAATGACGGCCAATTCCTCCCGCGCCGACTGGCCAATCTGCTTCAAGGCCGAGCCGCCCTTGCCGAGCACGATGGCGCGCTGCCCTTCGCGCTCGACAAAGATGGTTTGCTCGATCCGGACCGACCCGTCAGGCCGCTCCTCAAAGGCCGTGGTCTCCACCGCCGCGCTGTAGGGCAGCTCCTCGTGCACGCGTAGATACAGTTTCTCTCGTGTCACCTCGGCGGCGAGAAGCCGCGCCGGCAAGTCGGCGCTCTGTTCGGCGGGATAGAGCCACGGGCCCTCGGGCATCCGCGCGGCAAGCGCGCGCCGCAAATCCGCGACTCCGGCGCCGCCTTGGGCCGATATCATGAACACTTCCGCGTAGATCTCGGGATTGAACAGGGCTTCGGTCACGGCCAGAAGCCGTTCTTTTCGCACTAGGTCGATCTTGTTGAGAGCCAGGAACGCCTGCAGGCGTCCGCCGGCCAAACCCCGCGCAATAGCCTCTGAATCGCGCACAGCCAGGCGGTCGGCCGAATTGGCCTCCCCGGACAGGATCCGCTCATGCGCCTGAGCGTCGACCAGATGGACCACGGCGTCGGCGTCCTGGGCCCCGTTCCAGGCAGCCCGGATCATGGCCCTGTCCAGACGACGCCTGGGCGTGAAGATGCCCGGCGTGTCGACCAGCACCATCTGGGTGTCGCCCTCGATGGCCACGCCACGGACCGGAAAGCGGGTCGTCTGAACCTTGCGCGTGACGATCGAGACCTTCGACCCCACGAGGCGATTGACCAGGGTCGACTTGCCGGCGTTGGGCGCGCCGATGAAGGCGACGAAACCGGCCCGACTCATATCTCTCGCCTCACCCGTCGCAGAAGACCAAGCGCGGCGGCCTTTTCAGCCGCCCGCACTGAACCGCCACGGGCGATTTCCGAGACTTCCCCTTCTATCGAGGCTTCCAGGGTGAACTGAGGCTGATGGTCGGGCCCAGATCTGGAGAGAACTCGGTAGACCGGCGGCGCTCGCCCACTGGCCGCCGCCCATTCCTGAAGCTCGGACTTGGGATTGGCGGTCGCCGGATCATGCGGCGTCCCCAGCCGCTCGTCCCATAGGCTCAGGAGAATCGACTTGGCCCCTTCGAGGCCGAGCTCGAGATAGAGGGCGGCGATGAGCGCCTCGCAGGCATCGGCGAGGATGGCGCTATGGTCTCGCGCGCCGCGCCGGGCTTCGCCGACAGGCAGTCGCAGGGCCTCGCCCAGGCCAATGTCTCTGGCCACGCCGGCGCAGGCCTCGCCGCTGACCAGGGCGTGCAGACGTTTTGACAGCTCTCCGGCGCTGGCCAGGGGATCGCGCTCGCACAAGGCCTCGGCGATCGCCAGGCCGAGCACCCGGTCGCCGAGGAATTCCAGCCGTTCGTTGTTGGGCGTCTTGCGAGCGCCCGACCCAGCGCTGGCGTGGGTGAGCGAGCGCTCGAGCAACCCCTGGTCGGCGAAGACGTGGCCGAGGCGCGACTGGAGCTGTCCGATCGCCTTGGCGCGCTTGTTCACCGTTCGTGGCCCCTCATCGGGCTCTAGTGAATCCACCGCAGAAAACGATTCCAACGCAGATCGAGCCAGGTCCACGGCTTGAAGATCGACGCATCCTCCTTCCACGAGAGGATGATGATCTGCGCCTTACCGACCAGGTTCTCCGCGGGGACAAAACCAACGCCGGCTTCGTCGCCAACCTGGCCGTCCACGCGGCTGTCCCAAGCGCATCCCCGCAGGTTGGGATCATCCGAGGCAAGACCGGGGTCGAAGCGGCTGTCGGCCGAATTCTCGCGATTATCGCCCATCATGAAGTAGCAGTGGGGGGGAACCACATAGACGCCAGTGTTGTCGGCCGGCTCGTCGCCGCCGTGGGACTGGATCAGATATGAGCGCCCCTCGGGATTGGTCTCGCGGACCAGTTCAGCCTCTTCGGGACGTCCCCGGTCGGTGGTCTCGATCTTCTCGACTGGGCTTTGCGCAAGCGGCTTGCCGTTGATGTAGAGGATTCCCTGGCGCACCTGCACCCGATCGCCGGGCAGGCCCACCAGCCGTTTGATGTAGTCCGTCCGTCCGTCCCTAGGCAGCTTGAAGACAATGACGTCGCCGCGGACCGGCGGAGAGGACAGCAGGCGCCCGGAAAACACCGGCGGGCTGAACAGGATCGAATGCCGGCTGTAGCCGTAGGACCACTTCGAGACGATGATGTAGTCACCTTGATAGAGGTTTGGCTCTTCCGACGCCGAGGGAATGGTGTAGGGCTGAAACAGCAGCGTGCGGATGACGAGCGCGATCAGCAACGCCCAAAAGATCGTCTTGGCGACCTCGACGGTTTCTTGGACCGCTCCGGTTGGCTTGGCCTTGGAGGCGGCGATTGATTTGTTCATGACGTGCTTGGCTGACCTTCGATGATTGGCGGCGGTGCTAGACGCTGGACAGGCCGAGGGCAAGCCGAGGGCGTCTAAAGTGCCGGAACTGCCTCGATGATGACGAACGCCTGGGCGTAGGGGTGCTCGTCCGTCAGCGTCAGCCGCAGCAGGCTTGTATGACCAGGCGGCGTGAGCTCGGCCAGGCGCGCGGCCGCCCCACCGGTGAGGATCAGCGTCGGCTCGCCAGAACGGGCGTTGATCACCC
>DASXMK010000496.1:0-13088 GCA_036495705.1 Caulobacteraceae bacterium
GATCCATGGCCAAGGATTTGGGCCTTCAAACGCGCGCTGACAACCTTCTCGCGCCTTGCCGGCCCAGATGGCATAGTGAGTCGGTGACCGCTTCCGCGCCTGAACCTCCCGCGCCGCTGACCGCCCTGCGCCACGAATTGCGTACGCCCCTGGCCGCGGTGATCGGCTTCGCCGACGCCATGCGCGAGCGCGCGTTTGGACCTTTGAGCGAACCCTATCTCGAGTGCGCCGAGGCCATCGACAGGGCCGCGCGCCACATGCTGGAGCTTATCGACCGCATGACGGATGGCAGTGCTGGCGGCGCGGACCGGCGCCCCGTCGACGCCGCCGCAGCCGTTTTCAACGCCGTCCAGATGTTGGAAACGCGAGCCGAGGCCCGCGGTGTCGTCCTGACCGCCACCCTGCCGGCCGGCCCTATGATGGTCGCGGCCGATGCCACGCACGTCACGCAGATCGCCATCAATCTCATCGCCAACGCCCTTGCGGCGACCCCACGCGAGGGCAAGGTGCGGGTGGTGTTGGAGAGCCTGGGAACCGGCTTGATCCTCACGGTTGAAGACACCGGCCCCGGCCTCCCGGGCGACATCCCCGATGGCGTCGGCCTCCAGCTGGTGCGGTCGTTGTGCGCGGCCTATGGCGGCGAGTTCACGCTCACCAGCGGCCCCGGCGGCGTCCGCGCGGTCGCTAGCCTCGCCCCCGCGCGGTCCTGAGCGTGGATCTCCACAGCGATGTCTGGGTCTACGCCCTGATCCGGCGCGCCGAACTCGGCGGCGCTTTCGCCACCGTGGCCCGCAAGGGCGACGCTCGCGCCGGGGCGGTGCTAGTCAAGACGCTCGACCGTCGCGGGGCCCAGGCGAGGCTCTACGCCCAGGCCATGAACGTTTCTGGTGAGCCGGCGTGGATGCGGCCCGTGGCTTCGACCGATGAGGCCGACATCGACGCCTTCATCGAGCGGGCGGTGAGGATCGATCCCGATCTGTGGGTGGTGGAGATCGAGGATGCCGACGGGGCTCGATTCCTGACCGAACCCGTGGAGGACGCGGACCGGGCTTAGTCGGACTGACCGGAAGGTTGGCCGCCATTTGCCTCCCGCCGGCGCGCGGGCTATCGCCCGCCCCATGTCCCTTGCTTCTTCCCCGGCGCTGGAAGCCGCGCGCCGCCGCGCCTTCGCCATCATCAGCCATCCCGACGCCGGCAAGACCACCCTCACCGAGAACCTGCTGCTGGCCGGCGGGGCCATCCGCGCCGCCGGCGCCGTCAGGGCCCGTGGCGAACAGCGCCGCACGCGCTCGGACTGGATGCGCATCGAGCGCGAGCGCGGAATCTCGGTGTCGGCCAGCGTCATGACCTTCGACCACGCCGGCCTGATGTTCAATCTGCTGGACACCCCAGGCCACGAGGATTTCTCCGAGGATACCTACCGCACCCTGACCGCCGCCGACGCCGCCGTCATGGTCCTGGACGCGGCCAAGGGCATCGAGCCGCAGACCCTGAAGCTGTTTGAGGTCTGCCGCCTGCGCGATATTCCCATCGTCACCTTCATCAACAAGATGGACCGGGAGGCGCAGGACCCCTTCGCTCTGCTGGACGAGATCGCCAGCAAGCTGGCGCTGGATCCGGCCCCGCTCTATTGGCCAGCCGGTTCGGGGGCCAGGTTCAAAGGCGCGATCGACCTGCGCCACGATCGCTTCCTGCCGTTTCGGCGCCATGCCGACGGCCATGGCCCGGCCATGGCGTTGAATTCCAATGCGCTTGCGGCTTTTCTGGCCCCCGATGAGCGCGAAGAGGCCGAGGAAGGCGCCCTGCTGATCCGGGAGGCCGCGAAGCCCTTCGACCCGCAGAGTTTTCTCGAAGGCCATCTCACGCCGGTGTTGTTCGGTTCGGCCCTGCGCCACTTCGGCGTCGATCAGCTTCTTGAGACCTTGTGCACCTATGCTCCGGCCCCTGGCCTGGTTCGGGCCCGGCGAGCGGGGGAAGAGACCCACGTGGCCCCAGGAGATGATGAGGTCTCGGGCTTCGTGTTCAAGATCCAGGCCAACATGGACCCCAACCATCGTGACCGCGTGGCCTTCGTGCGGCTGACCTCCGGACGCTTCGCCCGCGGCATGAAACTCAAGGTGGAGAACACCGGCCGCCAGATGAGCGTCAATGCGCCGATCATGTTTTTCGCCTCCGACCGGGAACTGGCCGAAGAAGCCTACGCCGGCGATGTCATCGGCATTCCCAACCACGGAATCCTTAGGGTCGGCGACAGCCTGTCGGAAAGCGGCGCGCTGCGCTTCGCCGGCCTGCCCAATTTCGCGCCCGAGATCCTGCGCCGCGTGCGCGCCACCGATCCGCTCAAGGCCAAGCACCTCAAGAAGGCGCTCGAGGGTCTGGCCGAAGAGGGCGTCACTCAATTGTTCCGGCCGATCTTGGGATCGGACTTCGTCGTCGGCGCTGTCGGCCAGTTACAGCTGGAGGTCATGGCCGACCGGCTGTCGGGGGAATACGCCTTGGATGTGGCTTTCGAGGCCGCGCCGTACGCCGAAGCGCGCTGGCTTTCCGCCGCCGAGCCGGCGTTGGAGGATTTCACCTCGCGCCACCGTTCCGCGATGGCCCGGGATATTGATGGCTCGCCGGTCTTCCTCGCCAAGTCGGCCTGGGAGATCGGTTACGTGACCGAGCGTTTCCCGGACGTCGCCTTTGAGCGCACTCGCGAGCGCGGCTGAGGCCATGCCACCCCTCGAGGCCGTCTATGGCCGGTCCCCGGCGGCCCTGGCGACCGTAACGGCAAGCGCCATCCAGACTTCGCCGCTCATTGTCGGGTCCACGCCGCTGGAGGCGCTGGAGGACGGCTCCGTGGCTAGGATGGTGATCGCCGCGCCGCCTGGGACCGTGGAACGCCGCTACGTCCTGGCGCGGGCCTTGCGCGCCCTGGCGCCTGCCGGAGAACTCGTCGCCCTGGCCCCCAAGGACATGGGCGGATCGCGGCTGGGGGCGGAACTCAAGGCCTTCGGGTGCGCGGTCGTTGAAACCGCCAAGCGCCATCAGCGCCTGTGCCGCTGCGTGCGGCCGGTCGAGCCGATCGGCCTCGAGGCGGCCATCGTCGCCGGCGGCCTGCAGCGCCTGGCGGCGCTGGGCCTATGGACTCAGCCGGGCGTGTTTTCCTGGAACCGGCTTGATCCTGGCAGCGCCGTGCTCGTCGCCCAGCCGTGGACGCCGTCGGGGGCAGGGGTCGACCTCGGCTGTGGCGTCGGCGTGCTTGCGCGCGCGGTGCTGGCCAGCGCCGGGGTCACCGAGTTGACCTTGATCGACCTCGATCGCCGCGCGCTCGACGCGGCCAGACGCAATCTCGACGACCCGCGCTTACAGTTTCTGCAGCACGATCTGCGGCGTGCGCCCCGCCGGCCCAGGGATCTCGATTTTGCGATCATGAACCCGCCGTTCCATGACGGCGGCGCCCAGGACAGGCAGCTGGGGCAGGCCTTTGTCGCCACGGCGGCCGACATGCTCAAACCTGGCGGCGTGCTGCGCCTGGTCGCCAATGTCGCCCTGCCCTACGAGACCCTGCTGGCCGCACGCTTCGCCAAGGTGACGCCGTTAGCCAGGGCCGAGGGCTACAAGGTGCTCGAGGCATGGGCGTGAGCGTCCGCCTCGATCGCCTGTTGGCCAATCTCGGCTATGGCTCGCGGCGCGAAGCGCAGGCGCTGATCGCCCGGGGGACGGTCACGCTGGATGGCCAGAGGCTCAGGGATCCCTCGGCCCATGTGACCGCCACCATCGATCTGCCGCAGCGGATGCAGGTCGCCGGCCTGCCGGTCGATCCGCCACCCCCGTTGACCCTGATCCTGCACAAGCCTCTGGGTGTCGTGTGCTCGCACCGCGAGGCTGGGCGCAGTGTCTATGAACTGCTGCCCGAGCGCTGGAGACATCGCACGCCGGTCCTCTCGACCATCGGCCGCCTGGACGCCGACACCAGCGGTCTGCTCCTGCTCACCGACGATGGCGCGCTGCTGCATCGGGTGATCTCCCCACGCCGCCATGTGCCCAAGGCCTACCTCGCCGGTCTCGAACGCGATCTGACCGGCCGCGAAGGCGCGCTCTTCGCTTCCGGCGCGCTGGTGCTGGACGGGGAGGAAAAAGCCCTGGCCCCGGCTGTGCTGCAGCCGATCGGTCCGCGCCAGGCCCGCCTCACCGTCACCGAAGGCCGCTACCATCAGGTGCGGCGCATGTTCGCCGCGGCCGCAAATCATGTCGTCTCGCTGCATCGCCAATCGATCGGCGCCTTGAACCTTCCTGCCGATCTGGACCCCGGCGCCTGGCGGGTCGCCACGCAAGCAGACATCGACTGCGTGTTCGCCGCGCCTGAACCTTAGCGGCCGCGCCACCAGATGAGCGCCCGGCGCTCCAGTTCCTGGCAGGCCAGATGCACGGCGGCGGCCATGACCGCCAGGGCGAAGATCGCGGCGAACATCTTGGCCGTCTCCAGGCGGTTGCCGGCCTCGAGGATGCGCCACGCCAGCCCCTGGGCCCCGCCGCTGCCGGCCACGAACTCGGCCACCACCGCACCGATGATCGCCAGCCCGGAAGCGACCTTGAATCCCTCGACCACGAACGGCGCGGCAGAGGGCAGGCGCAGCCGCAGCAGCCTTCGCCAAGGCCCGGCGCCATAGAGGTCGAACAGGCGCTCCAGATCGGGATCGGCCGCCGCCAGACCGCGGGCCGTGCCTGAAAAGATCGGGAAGAAGGCGACGATGGCGGCCAGGGCGGTGATCGCCCGCTCCGGGTGTTCGACGCCGGCCCAGATCACGAACAGCGGGGCCACGGCCACCACCGGAGTCACCTGCAACGCCACCGCCAGCGGGCGCACCGCCTGGTCCAGGGTGCGGCTGAGGCTGACCGCCACGGCCAGGGTCCCGGCGAAGACGGTGGCCAGGGCCAGCGCCCGCAAAGCCATGACCAAGGTGCGTCCGGCCGATACGGTGAGCGGCAAGGCGTTGGCGGCCAGGGCCTGGGCGATGGCCGACGGCGCAGGCAGCAGATAGGCCGGCGTCGCGGTCAAGCGCACGATGGTCTCCCAGAGCGCCAGGATCGCGCCGATCAAGGCCAGCGGGGCGAGCAACCGCGTCACGCGGCCCGGTCCATGACCGCGGCCAGGCGCTGCGAGGTGGTCTCGACGGCGGCGCGGAAGGCGGCGCTGGTCCTGAAGCCGGCCGGCCGGGGCTGAGGCCCGTCGACGACCGTCTCCCCGGCCATGCGCCCGGGCCCCGGGGTCATGATCACCACCCGGCCGGCCATGTACACCGCTTCCTCGACATTGTGGGTGACGAAGACGATGGCCGGTCGCGCCTCGACCCAGATCGTCAGCAGATCGTCGGCCAGTTCGCGACGGGTGATCTCGTCCAGGGCCGCGAACGGCTCGTCGAGCAGCAGCACTCGGGGATGGGTGACCAGGGCCCGGGCCAGGGACGCGCGCATGGCCATGCCGCCGGAAAGCTGGGCTGGCCGCGCCTTCAGGGCCGCGCCAAGCCCCACCCGCTCCAAGGCCGCGGCGGCCCGGGCGCGGGCCTCCTTGCGCGCCAGCCCGGCCAATTCGAGGGGCAAGGCGACGTTGGCCAGAGCCGACAGCCACGGCGCCAAGGTCGGGGCCTGGAACACCACCGAAGTCTCGCCCCGGCCCGCCGCCCGGGTGACCAATCCTCGGCTGGGCGACTCCAATCCGGCCAACAGGCGAAGGGCGGTGGACTTGCCACACCCCGAGGGGCCGACCATGGCGACGATCTCGCCCGCCTCCAGGTTCAGGTCGAACGGCCCCAGGGCCTTGCCGCGCGTCCGATAGTCGACCTCGACGGCGTCCAGCGTGGCGATGGTCACGGCGTCTTGGCGCCCGCCGGCTGCACGAACTGCAGGGTGTAGGCGCGTTGGAAATCCAGGCTCTTGGGGTACACGCCCTGGGCCGCGGCAATGGCGAAGAAATCGGCCCAACGCGTATCGCTCATCGCGCCCGGACCCAGGCGCGCCGCATCGCCGGAATCGACGATGCCATAACTGCGCATCTTATCCCGCGCCTGAGCCAACACATCCTCGCTCATCTCGGGGTTGTCCTTGAGGATCAGCTTGTCGCCCGGGGCCGGATCCCCGTGCAGATAGTCGCGCCAGCCGGCGGCGCTGGCCTCCACGAATGCGCGCACGACGGCCGGATTGGCGGCGATCATCCGATCCGGAGCCAGCACCATGGCCGCGTAGCCGGGATAGCCCTCGTCGGCCAGCAGGAAGACCGCCGGCTTCACATGCCCCTGCTGTTCGATCGTATAGGGCTCGCTGGTCAGATAGCCCTGCTGGACCAGGCGCTTGTCGGCCAGAAAGGGAGCGTTGTTGAAGGTGTATTTGCGCACCTGATCGTCGGTGAATCCGTACTTGGCCTTCAGCCATACCCAGAAGGCGCTGATCGAGGCGTCCGAGAGCAGGATCGGGTGGCCCTTCATGTCGGCGATCGAGCGGATGCCGGCGTCCGGGTGAGCAATCAGCACCTGCGGGTCCTTTTGCATGAACGCCGCCACGGCCCGCACCGGCGCGTGCTGCGCCGCCAGGTTCATGACGATGAAGCTGTTGGAGCCGACACCCATCTCCACCGCGCCGGAGGCCACCAGCTGTGGCACGTTCACGCCCGGACCGCCGGGGACGATGGTCACGGCCAGGCCGCGCTTGGCGTATTCGCCATTGGCCAGGGCCTCGTAGAAGCCGCCTTGCTCGGCTTCCGCCCGCCAGTCGGTGGCGAAGCGGACTGGCGTCAGCCCGCCGCTCGGCGCGCTCGGCCGCGAACAGGCGCAGGCGAGGAGCCCCGCGGCCAGCGCCAAGGCCAGGACGGCTTTCATGTTCGGATCACATCCCCGATTCTGCGCGCCGGACGTTAGGCCGCCGGCTTCGCCCCGCCAAGCATCACCCCGGCCGCGCCTCGCGGTTCCGCGCCAACGCTTCCCGGCGGGCCTCCATTTCCAGCCACGCATCCTCGGCGGCGGCCAGAGCCGCGCGGCGCGCCGCCAGCTCGCGGGTCGTGCGATCGAACGCCACCGGATCACGGCCATAGAGGCCGCCATCGGCCAGCTGGCGCTCCAACGCCGCGATCGCCTGGCTGTGGGCGGCTGCCTCAGCTTCGAGTTCGGTGAGACGCCGCTCGTCGCGATAGGAGAGTTTGGCGCTGGCCGTCCGTTGCCTTGGCGCCGCCGCCTTGCCGGGCGGCGCCGCGGCCGGTTGAAAGAATCCGGGGTTCTGGGAGACGAAATCGGCCCAGCCGCCGGGCGTTTCGACCACCGCGCCGGCGCCGTCGAGAGCAATGGTCGAGGTCGCCAGCCGCTCGACGAAATCGCGATCGTGGCTGACCACGATCAGGGTGCCGGCATAGTCGGCCAACAGATCCTCCAGCAGATCCAGGGTCTCCATGTCGAGGTCGTTGGTCGGCTCGTCCAGCACCAGCAGGTTGGAGGGCCGGGCCAGGGCGCGGGCGAGCAGGAGACGATTGCGCTCGCCGCCGGAGAGGCTCTCCACCGGCTGGCGCAGCTGCGCGCCACGAAACAGGAAATCGGCGGCGTAGCCGGCCACGTGCCGGGGCCGTCCCTGAACCATGATCTGGTCGCCGCCACCCGGGACCAGGGACTCGAGCAGGCTGTCGCCGGGCCGCAGTTCGGAGCGGCCCTGACTGACCGACACGATCTCCAGTCCGGCCCCCAGCCTCACCCGCCCTGTGTCCGGCGCCAGACGCCCCAGCAGCAGGTCCACGAGCGTGGTTTTTCCGGCCCCGTTGGGACCGATGATCGCCACCTTTTCTCCGCGCTGGATGCGGGTGGAGAAGTCGCGGACCAGCGTGCGCGGGCCGAAGGCCTTCGAGAGGCCGGTGGCTTCCAGCACCAGGGCGCCGGAGCGCACCGCCCGGGTTTCGCCCAGCCTCACGTCGCCCCGGGTCACGGCCAGCCGCTCGGATTTGTCGGCTCTCAGGGCCTCGAGCCGGCGACGGCGGCCCTCGTTGCGCGCCCGGCGCCCGGTGACCCCGAAAGCCAGCCAGCGCTCGTCCCGGGCGATGGCCTTGTCCAGCCGCCTGGCCGCCTCGGCTTCGGCGGCGAGGATCTGCTCGGCCCAGGGTTCGAACGCCGCGAAGCCTGCATCCAGCCGCCGCACCCGGCGCCCGTCCAGCCAGAAACAGGTGTCCGTCACCCGCTCGAGGAAAGCCCGGTCGTGACTGACCACCAGCACCGCCGCGCGCTCCCGAGCCAGTCGCGCCTCCAACGCCTCGATGGCCACGATGTCCAGGTGGTTGGTGGGCTCATCGAGGAGCAGGATGTCGGGCCCTTCGGCGAAGGCCCGGGCCAGGGCGGCCCGCCGCGCCTCGCCACCGGACAGGCCCTCGGTCGGAGCCGCCGGATCCAGCCCGAAATACTCCAGCGCGGCGCGCGCGGCGTGGGCCGCGGCCCCGCCGGCGCAGGCGAAGGCCTCGAGGCTGACCCCCGCGATCTGTGGCTCCTGAGACGCCAGCGCCACTTTGAGACCTGGCGAGGCCGTCCGCTCGCCGTCATCCGCGGCCAGGGTTCCTGCCAAAATCCGCAGCAACGTGGACTTTCCCACGCCGTTGCGCCCAACCAGGCAGGCGCGGGCGCCTCTTTCGAGCGTCATGTCGACGCCGTCGAACATCCGGCTGCGGCCGTCGGCGAGTTCGACACCGCGCAGCTGGAGAATGGGGGCCGGCATTGGGTCCGCTAGGTTTCGGGAACGAGAGGGTTTAGGACAGCGCGGTCATGTCGGCGAGACCCTTCTGGGATGTGACGCCACTCGCGGAGATGTCCGTCGCCGAGTGGGAGAGCCTGTGCGACGGCTGCGGCCTGTGCTGCCTCGTGCGTTTCGAGGACGAGGTGACCGGCGAGGTCACGCCCACCCGTGTCGCCTGCCGCCTGTTCGACGCCCACGCCTGCCGGTGCCGCGACTATGCCCGCCGCCGCGAACAGGTGCCAGATTGCATCAAGCTCACCCCCCATAACCTTTCGGCCCTTCCGTGGATGCCCAAGAGCTGCGCCTATCGGCGGCTAAACGAGGGGCGTGGCCTGGCGCCGTGGCATCCGCTGGTCAGCGGCGATCCGGAGAGCGTTCACGCCGCCGGAGTCTCCATTCGCGACCAGACCATCAGTGAGGACAGCCTCGACGACCCGGACGACGCTCTGGCCTTCATCGCCAGCGATCTGTTGCTCGAACGGGGCCGTGGCCGCTCCCGCGGCTGACTTGCGTCGCGCCGCAGAGCGTCTAACTGAAGCGACGACTTTCACTTAGGGCCGGGATTTGGCGCAGGATCCGTATCGCGAGCTTGGGGTGTCGCGCGGCGCCAGCGCGGACGAAATCCGCAAAGCCTTTCGCAAACTCGCCAAGCAGCATCACCCGGACGCCAATCCCGGCAACGCCGCCTCGGAAGAGAGGTTCAAGCGCGTCAGCGCCGCTTTCGATCTGCTGGGCGATCCGGACAAGCGCCGCCGCTTCGACGCTGGCGAGATCGACGCCGATGGCCGCGAGATCATGCGCGGTTACACCGGCAGTCCCTTCGGCCAGGGGGGCAGCCCTTTCGGCCAAGGAGGCGCAGGCCGGTCGGCGGAGTTTGAGAACGTCGATCTCGGCGACATCCTGGGCGAGATGTTCGGCGGCCGGCGGGGCGGCTTCGCCTCCCGCGGCGCGGATGTGCGCGCCACCCTCGACATCGACCTCGAGGAAGCCATCCTCGGCGGTAAGAAACGTATCGGGTTTTCGGACGGTCGGACCCTGGACGTGACCATTCCGGCGGGCGCGGCCGAGGGACAGGTGCTCAGGCTGAAAGGCCAGGGAGCGCCCGGCCGGTCCGGACCGGGCGACGCCCTGATCGAGTTGCGCATCAAGCCGCACCCCAAATTCCGGCGCGAGGGCGACACCCTGGTCATGGATGTCCCGGTTTCGCTGCCGGACGCGGTCCTCGGCGGCAAGGTCCAGGCCCCCACGCCGGATGGACCGGTGACGCTGAATGTCCCCAAAGGCTCCAATTCGGGGTCAATCCTGCGCCTGCGACGGCGGGGCCTGGCCGATGGCCAGGGCCGTCGCGGTGACCTGCTGGCCCGTCTCGTCATCACCTTGCCAGAGACGCCGGACGAAGCTCTGGAGACGTTCGCCGAGGAATGGCGCCGCGAGCGCCCCTACACGCCGCGCGGTCGCCCCTGATCGAACCTGGCGCCCGATCGTGACATAGTGCGTTCAGACGCTGTTCAGGCCCACGTCGGTAAGAGCAAGCCCGGTGAGAAGCTTGAAGAATCTTCTGGCCATGACCTGCGTAGCGGCGACGCTGGCCGGCGGGGTCGTGGCCCAGGATCGCGTTGACCGCGGCCATCCGGGGGGCATGTCCCGCGGCGTGGGGCGTGGCGAGTTCCCGGCCGGAGGGCGCGGCGGATTCGAGCCAGCGCGGCCCGGCGGTTATGGCCGGGGCGGACCGATGCCGGGTCCGCCTGCCTATGGTCGGGGAGGGCCGGTCTACGCTCAGCCACGATCCGGCTCACCCGCTTATGGACACGGTGGTCCGGCCTACCCGCCGCAGCGGTACGGCCCGCCGCCTGGTTATGGTCCCTATCCCCAGCAGCCCTACGGCGGTTCTCCGGCGTTCGGCGGCCAGTGGCGCGACCAGCAGGAGTTCCTGCGGCAAGGCGTGCGCCAGGGCCAGCTGGCCCCGCTCGGCCGGGTCATCAGCGCGATCCGCCAGCACACCCCCGGCCGCCAACTCGACGCCGGCCTGGAGTATCAGGGGTCCCGTTTGGTCTACCGCGTCCGCTGGATGACCGAGAATGGCCGGCGGGTGGACTATATCGTTGACGCCGCCACGGGCGCGATCGTGTCCGGGCGATAGGGAGGCCTGCCAGCTTGCGCATCTTGCTCGTCGAGGACGACCCGGACCTGTCGCGGCAGCTCAAGCGCGCCTTGGCCGACGCCGGCTACGCGGTCGACCATGCCCCGGACGGCGAGGAGGCGGCCTTTCTCGGCGAGACCGAACCCTATGACGCCATCGTCCTCGACCTTGGCCTGCCGAAGATCGACGGCGCTTCGGTGCTGGAGGGATGGCGGCGCATGCAGGTCGCCGCGCCAGTGCTGATCCTCACCGCCAGGGGCGCCTGGAGCGAGAAGGTCGCCGGCTTTGACGCCGGGGCCGACGACTACCTCACCAAGCCGTTCCACACCGAGGAGCTGCTGGCCAGGCTGCGCGCCCTGCTGCGGCGTTCGGCCGGGCACGCGGCCCCGAATCTGAACTGCGGGGCCGTGCGGCTCGATCCGCGCGCGGCGCGGGCCTCGGTCGGCGGCGAGCCGGTTCGCCTGACATCGCTTGAGTACCGAATGCTGCACTATCTGATGATGCATCAGGGCCGCGTGATCAGCCGCACCGAACTGGTCGAGCATCTCTACGACCAGGATTTCGATCGCGATTCCAACACCATCGAGGTGTTCATCGGGCGCCTGCGCAAGAAAATCGGGGCCGAACGGGTCGAGACCGTCCGCGGCCTCGGTTACCGCCTGGTGGCGCTCGAGGGCGAGGCGAACGAGGCGTGAGGCGATCCGGCCCGCGGCCCGCGGCGGCGCGCGGGCCTTCGCTGGTCAGGCGGCTGGTGGTCCTGGCCGCCGTCTGGAGCCTGGTGGTCCTGGCCGTCGCCGGGGTCTCGCTGTCGCTGTTTTTTGTCCACACCGCGACCGTGCGTTTCGACGATGACTTGAGCGATGACGTCGACGGGCTGGTGGCTGTGGCGTCGGTCGACAAAGGCGTAGTCACGATCACGCCCGGCATCGATCCCAGCGCCATGCGTGTCTATTCCGGGGATTACTGGGAAGTGGCGGTCGCCGACGGGACCGGGGGGCTGCGCGCCCTGGCGCGTTCCAGGTCCCTGTGGGACCGGGCGCTGCCGCCGCCGCCGCAAGGACCGTCGGCGCTGGCTCGCACACCGGGCAAGCCGATGTTCTATGACGCTCCGGGCCCGGTCGGCCAACCTTTGCGCGTCGGCGCCACGCAGGTGCGGATGGGGGACTACCCATCGCCGTTGGTGTTCATGTCGGCCCAGGATCGGACGCCTGTGAACCGCGACGTGCGCACCTTCGTCACCACCGTGGCCACGGCCCTGGGCCTGCTGGGCGCCGGCCTGATCGCCGCCGTGATCATCCAGGTCCGCGTCGGCTTGCGGCCGCTGTTCGCCCTCCGCCGCGAGGTCGCCGATGTCCGCACCGGCAAGAGCGAGCGGGTGGTCGGGGCCTATCCCACCGAGCTCGAGCCGCTGGCCAGCGAACTCAACGCCTTGATGGCCCACAACCAGCAGGTGGTCGACCGCCAGCGAACCCACGTGGGCAACCTGGCGCATGCCCTCAAGACACCCCTATCGGTGATGCTCACCGAAGCTCGCCAGAATGGCGACGACCTGACCAAAGTCGTTGAACGCCAGGCGCGGATCATGAGCCAGCAGGTCGACCACCACCTGCGCCGGGCCCGCGCGGCCGCGCGCACTCAGGGCCAGGGCGAACGGACCGAGGTCGCCCAGGTCATGGACGAGCTGGCGCGTGCGCTTGAGAAAATCTTTCGCGACAAGGTCAATCACATCGACCTCGACTGCGCCGACGGCTTGATGTTCATCGGCGAGCGCCAGGATCTGCTCGAAATAGCCGGCAATGTGATGGAGAACGCGTGCAAATGGTGCCGTAGCCGGGTCCGAGCGGCTGCGGCGCCGAGCCCGAACGGGCGCACCTTCACCCTTGTGGTCGAGGATGACGGCGAAGGCTTGCCCATCGGCCAGCACGAATCCGTCCTGCGTCGCGGCGAGCGCCTTGACGAGAGCGCTCCAGGGTCCGGCCTCGGCCTGTCGATCGTCGATGAACTGGCCCGGGCCTATGGCGGAGCCGTTCACCTCGGCGCCTCCGGCCTGGGCGGTCTGCGCGTGACCCTGACCCTGCCCAGAGCCGAGGCCTGAGCCTGCTCGCCCTCGCCGTCGCGGCGCGAATTCGATAACAGGGCAGCATGATCGGTTTCTGGGTTGTGGCCGCGCTTTTCGCGGCCGGAGCGGGCGCGTTGATGCTGCGCCGTG
>DASXMK010000497.1:0-5534 GCA_036495705.1 Caulobacteraceae bacterium
AGCCAATTTGGCCCGAAAACGACCTGTTGGGAATGCCATGCTCGGACGCCCTGAACGGAGGTGGCGCCGCCTTCAGCGCTGGGCGCTCAGTATCGGTAGTGATCCGGCTTGAACGGGCCGGCTTGCGGCACGCCGATGTAGTCGGCCTGGTCCTTGGACAGGGTGGTCAGCTTCGCGCCGAGCTTGGCCAGGTGCAGCATGGCGACCTTCTCGTCGAGGTGCTTGGGCAGCGTGTGCACGGACGTGCCGTAGGCCTTGCCGTTGGACCACAGCTCGATCTGGGCCAGGGTCTGGTTGGTGAAGCTGGCGCTCATCACGAAGCTCGGGTGATCGGTGGCGTTGCCGAGGTTCACCAGCCGCCCTTCCGAGAGCACGATGATCTTCTTGCCGTCCGGGAATTCCACATGGTGGACCTGGGGTTTGATCTCGTCCCACTTGTAGTTGCGCAGGCCCGAGATCTGGATCTCGGAATCGAAGTGCCCGATGTTGCAGACGATGGCGTTGTGCTTCATGCCGCGCATGTGCTCGACGGTCAGCACATCCTTGTTGCCGGTGGCGGTGACATAGATGTCGGCGTGGCTGAGGGTATCCTCGACGGTCAGCACCTCATAGCCTTCCATGGCCGCCTGCAGGGCGCAAATGGGGTCGATCTCGGTGACGATGACCCGCGCCCCGCCCTGTCGCAGCGACGCGGCCGAGCCCTTGCCGACATCGCCGTAACCGCACACCACGGCCACCTTACCGGCCAGCATGACATCCGTCGCCCGACGGATGGCGTCCACGAGGCTCTCGCGGCATCCGTACAGGTTGTCGAACTTGGACTTGGTGACGCTGTCATTGACGTTGATGGCCGGGAACGGCAGTTCGCCACGCGCCTGCATCTGGTAGAGGCGATGCACGCCGGTGGTGGTTTCTTCCGAAACGCCCTTCACCGCAGCGCGGATGGCGGAATAGAAGCCGGGCCTTTCGGCCAGATAGCGCTTCATCACCGCATACAGCGCCTCTTCCTCGTCATTGTGCGGATGGTTGAGGATCGTCGGGTCGCGCTCCGCCTTGGGACCCAACACGGTGAGCAGGGTGGCGTCGCCGCCGTCATCGAGGATCAGGTTGGGATAGCCTTCTGGGCCCCACTCGAAGATCCGATGGGCGTAGTCCCAGTATTCAGCGAGGCTCTCGCCCTTGACCGCGAACACCGGCGTGCCGGTCACGGCGATGGCGGCGGCGGCATGGTCCTGAGTCGAAAAGATGTTGCACGAGGCCCAGCGCACTTTGGCCCCCAGGGCCTGGAGGGTCTCGATCAGCACCGCGGTCTGGATGGTCATGTGCAGGGAGCCGGCGATCCTGGCCCCCATGAGCGGCTGCGCGGGGCCGTATTCGGCTCGCACCGCCATCAGCCCCGGCATCTCGGTCTCGGCGATTTCGATTTCCTTGCGGCCCCAGGGCGCGAGCGCGACGTCTCTGACGATGTAGTCGGACACTTAGGACTCCCTGAAGGTGACAAAGTCGCCGGTCTATAGGCCCGAGCCGTCGCCCCGGCAACTATGATATAAGGATTTCCTTATATCTGTTTGCAGCTGCCCGTGTGACTCTCGAAGTCACCGTAAATCACCGTTGATACGGTGGGATTCACTCGATGCCGGCGTCTGCAAACACCTTCCGCCTCACCTAAGGATGCCCCATACTTTGCAAATTGTCAAGCGTCGGACCTACCGTTCTTCCTCGAACCGGCTCGCGACCAGGCCGGCCAATGCGCTAACCGCCTCGTTCGCCTGGCGGCCCTGGGCGGTGATCTCGATCGTCGAGCCGGGCCCCGCCGCCAGCATCATCAAGCCCATGATCGACTGCGCATCGACAGTGTGCTCGTCCTTGGTCACCCGCACCTCGGCGTCGAAGGCGCCGGCCAGCTTGACGAACCGCGCCGAGGCCCGCGCGTGCAGTCCACGTTCGTTGACGATGTCGACCTTGGCCGAAGCCGTCACTTCTCGCCGGCCAGCACGTAGGAGGCGACGGAGATATATTTCCGCCCGGCTTCCTGGGCGTGAGCCACGCAGACCGAGAGCGGTTCGCGCATGCGCACGCTGGCCAGCTTGATCAACATCGGCAGGTTGAGGCCGGCGATCACCTCAGCCTTGGTCTGCTCCATGACCGAGATGGCGAGGTTGGAGGGCGTCCCGCCGAACATGTCGGTCAGCAGGATTACGCCTTCGCCGGAATCGACCTCGCCGCAAGCCTTGAGAATGTCACGCCGGCGGCGCTCCATGTCGTCGTCTGGGCCGATGCAGATGCCTTTGACCGCCTGCTGCGGCCCGACCACATGTTCCATGGCATGGACGAATTCCTGCGCCAGCCCGCCGTGTGTCACGATCACGAGCCCGATCATTCACGGTGTCTCAAACGGCGGATCCTTCAACCCCCTGGAGCACGCTCGGCCGCCCGCCGGGTAGCCCGAAGGGGCGCTTGATACCGCTGTTGCGGCCCGGCTCCAAGTTGTTCGAGCATGGCGGCGATCTTGGCCGGGGCCGATACCTCGAATGGCCATAGGCTAAGGTTGGGGATGGCGACGCCCAGGATCGCCGCCGACGACGGTTCAGGCACCCGGTCCACCGCCGCTGGGTCAGCTGCGCAGGCGACACGAAGGCCGATGCGGGCGAAGGTGAGAGGCTCGCGACCGAGGACGCCCACGCCGCGGATCTCCATCAGACCGGCAAGCGTGGCGGGCGCGCGGCCATAGAGCCGGCCAGCGGAAAGGAACACCACCACCCGGTCGTCGTCCACCAGGCGGAAGCCGAGGCCGGCGGCGCGCAAAGCCAGGTCGGATTTGCCCGACCCCGATGGTCCTTCAATGAGCGCGCCGAGCCACAGGCCGTCGACGCGCCGGGCAATCAGACCTGCGTGCAGGGTAGCGGCGCTCATGCCAGAGGCAAGGCGACGCTGAAGCGCGCCCCGGCCACCTTGCCGCGTTCCATCCGGTTTTCCGCCCATATGCGCCCATCGTGGGCCTCGACGATCTGCCGGGCGATGGCCAGGCCCAGACCGGAGTTGCCGCCGAAGGCCGCGCCCTTGGGCCGGGAAGTGTAGAAGCGCTGAAACACCGTATCCAGGTTTTCGGGCGGCATCCCAGGACCGTCGTCGTCGACAAAGGTCACCGCCTCGCCCTTCAGACGCCGGATCCCCACCCGGACCTGACCGCCGGGCGGGCTGAACGAGCGGGCGTTGTCGATAAGGTTGCGCACCACCTGACTGAGCGGCTCCTCGCGCCCGAGCACCCGGATCGGCTCGCTTCGGCCGGGCGTCAGGAAGCGCACGCGCACGTCGCCGCTTTTGCGCGTGGTCTCATAGAGGGCGCAGATGTGGCTCAGAAGCTGGTCCAGCTCCAGGGGCGAGGGAGAGCCGCGCGAAAGCTCGGCGTCAAGGCGCGAGGCGTTGGAAATGTCGGTGATCAGCCTGTCCATGCGGCCGATGTCCTGCTCCAATATGCGCAGCAGCCGGGTGCGGGTGTCCTGGTTCTTGACCAGTTCCAGGGTCTCCACCGCCGAACGGATCGAGGTCATGGGATTGCGCAGCTCATGCGCCACATCGGCCGCGAAGCGCTCGATGGCCTGCAGGCGCTCGGAGAGGGTGGTGGTCATGTCCTCGAGAGACCGGGTCAGGTCGCCGACCTCATCCTGGCGCTCGGCCAGGTCCGGCAGGGCGATGGCCCGGATGTGTTGCAGCCGCACGCGGTCCGCGGCCCGGGCCAGGCGCAGAACCGGCTCGGCGATCAGCTGGGTGAGCAGCAGCGAGGAGATCAGGGTCACACTGACGGCGATCAGGATAAAGGGTACGAGGGCCCGGCGCTGGGCGGTGACGATCTGCTCGACATCGCTGGCCTGCAGGGTCAGCACCCCCAAGACCGCCCGGACGTGGCGAATGGGTATGGAGACCGAGACCACCCGGCGACCGTCCTCGCCGGTGCGGACGTTGCGCACCACTTCGCCCCGGAGCGCCTGATTCACCTCCTGCGACAGATCCTGACGGGCCTTGGCCATCCGCGCCTGGCGGGCATCGGCCTTGGCCGGCGAGATGACATGGCCCGGGCGCAAGGCCGGCGGCAGCGGGCTGGTGTCTACGCGATCGGCGACCACGAAGGAGTCGGCGAGCAGATGGCCGCGGGCGTCGAACAGCCGCGCCCGCTGCGAACTGGGAATCGACAGCACATTGACGACGCTGCCGGCAGCGTCGGCCACCAAGGTCGGGTCCGGCTCTCCGAGCGTGGCGTATTCGTCGATGACCTTGGCGATCACCTGGCCTTCCAGCTCCAGGCTCTCCAGGCGCGCCTGCACCAGGCCCTGGCGGAATTCGTTCAGCACCAAGGCCCCGCCGACCAGGATCGCCAGGCCCAGCAGGTTCAGGGCGATGATCAACCGGCCAAGACGCGACCCGAATGGCCAGATGCCGCTCGGCCGTGTGAGCGGCGCCCGGCGCCGGGCGGCGCCAGGCGCCCTGCCGGAGGTCGTCTCAGGACTCGCGATACCGGTATCCGACACCATAGAGGGTTTCGATCGAATCGAATTCCGGATCCACATCGCGGAACTTCTTGCGCATGCGCTTGATGTGGCTGTCGATGGTGCGGTCATCGACATAGACCTGATCCTCATAAGCCGCGTCCATCAGATTGTCGCGGCTCTTCACGAACCCGGGCCGCTGGGCCAGGGACTGGAGGAGCAGGAACTCAGTCACCGTGAGCCGCACCGGCTTGCCGTCCCACAGGCAGTCATGGCGAGCGGGGTCCAGGGTCAGGCGACCGCGTCTGATGGCCCGCGAGCCAGCCGCCGGCCCGCTGGGCCCATTGACGTCGGCCTCGTCGGGGGCCACGCGGCGCAGCACCGCTTTCACCCGCTCGATGAGCAGGCGCTGGCTGAACGGCTTGTGGATGTAGTCGTCGGCTCCGAGATTGAAGCCCAGGATCTCGTCGATCTCCTCGTCCTTGGAGGTGAGGATGATCACCGGCACGTTGGAGGTCTGCCGCAGGCGCCGCAGCACCTCCATTCCATCCATGCGCGGCATCTTGACGTCGAGGATGGCCACGTCCGGCGGATCGCTCTCCAGAGCCGAAAGGCCGGCCGCACCGTCATAGTAGGCGGTCACGGCATGGCCATGGTTCTCCAACGCCAGGGACACCGAAACGACAATGTTCTCGTCGTCGTCGATGAGGGTGATCTTCGCCATTTATCCAGACCTCACGCCCCCACGGAGCTTAGGGGCCTCGCGGGCCCGGGACAACGCTGCGCCGCAAACCAACGATCAGTGCGGCGGCGCGTCGAAGGCGGCGTCCATGATCTTGGCCAAGCGCGTATCCAGTTCGGTCACGCCGCCCGCGTCGTGGGTCGCCAGGGTCACATCGACCCGGTTGTAGACATTGAACCATTCGGGATGATGGTCGAGGGCCTCGGCCGCCAGGGCCACCCGGGTCATCCAGGCGAAGGCGGCGCTGAACGAGCCGAAGCGAAAGCTGCGGGTGATGGCGTCCCGCCCCGACGCCGGCGCCCAGGCCG
>DASXMK010000498.1:0-5849 GCA_036495705.1 Caulobacteraceae bacterium
AGCCAATCTCGCCAAGCCAATCGCGCTTCCCCTGACCGCATCAGGGCGCAAATACGCCGTGCAGGCAAGCGGTGTCGGGGGCTTGGCGTCCGCTTTTCGGCCGCGGCGCGAAGGACCGCTCCCGACCAACTCGGACGTTCGGTCTCGGACGGAATTTTGCCCCATGATCGAGGCCCGCCACGAAGCCGCGGGCGCGGGGGCGCTTGCAAGCCTGTTCGGCGAGGTTGTGTGTGGACCGATCGCGCTGCACGTGGCCGCCAATGTCGGGCTCCGGCCATGGAGCCAACGGCCCCTTACGACCCGCAAGCGTACGTTCGCCCTGGCGCCGTCAACCCTGGCTGACGGTCGGTGTCTGGGAGGATGCGGTGAAGTGTTCGTCCGCCAGCAACGCGTAGAAGTATTCGTCCCACCACTCGCCGGTCTGTTGGTGGAGGCCTTGCCGAAAATGGGCTTCGCGGCGCATGCCCAGCTTCTCCATCACGCGCCACGACGCCACGTTCTCGGGCTGACACGTCGCAACCATCCGATGGCAGCGAAGCGTGTCGAAGGCAAAGTCCATCAGCGCGCGGGCCGCCTCGGTTGCGTATCCACAACCCTGGTGGTCGGAGGATATGGCCCACCCGATTTCGTGCGTGGCGTGGCCGAACCACGGGTGAAAGACCATGTGGCCGACGAGCTGACCCGACTCGCGCCGGGTGACGGCGACGGCCCTCGCAGACCGCCCCGCGTTCTTCTGGGCGAAGGCCTGCGTCTGCGTCTCGTCCAGAGGCCCCTCAGGCAGCCAACGGGTGACGATCGGGTCCGACATGTATCGATAGATCGCTGGCCAGTCCGCCGGCGTGATTGGCCGCAGAACCAAACGCGGTGTCTGCAGGAGCGTGAATTTCTTCGCCACAGCCGATCCTCGAGCCCGTAGATCCGAGCGACGAGTACCCGAGGCGGCGACCTCGCACCAGGAAGCGGCGCTCCTTTGAAGCGGTCGTTCCGGCGGTTCGTCGAAGGCGCGGCGCGCGTCGGCCGTTCCTGACCGAGGCTGACAACAGCCTTCCCAATTTTCGCGCTCTCGGCCCCAGCGTGGAACAGGCGCGCAAGGCGGTGCGCGAACATTTCCTGGCCTATGCTGTGCGCCAGGCCAATGGATTATTGACCTGACCGTGGCCGCCTGACGCCTCACATGCTGCTGAGGACAAAACTGTTGCCCTCGACATCCTTGAATATCGCCGACGTGCCCCACGGCTCGCGTCTCGGCGCCTGGGTGAATTCGACCCCGCGTTCAGACATCTGCTTGTAGGTGTATTCCACGTCGTCGCAGGCGAACGAGCCGTTGAAAAAGCTGCCGACGCGATCCTCGTGGCCCTCCGGCGTGAACAGCACGACGCGGGTCTCCGCTCCGGGAATGCTGAGCTCGATCCACCGTTGACCCGGCCCCATGGGCTGGTCGGTGGCCACCCGAAACCCGACTTTCTCGGTCCAGAACGCCAGGGCCGCGTCCTGATCGCGCACGGCGACGCCAGCGAATTTCAGTTGCTTGATCATTTTTGGGCCTCCTGGCGGGTTCGATACACGCCAGCGGTTGCGCGAAGGAAGGCTGGCTGTCATTGCTATGGCAATGGTTGCATCACAACCCCTGCGACTTGACCGCTATGTGGTCGAGACCCTGCTGCCGGACCTGGTCGGCCACGATCGGTCCGCGGCGGCGTTCCTGGTCTATCTGGTCATCCTGGCCGAGGCCGGGGATGGGCGCGCCGCGCTCAGCCACGCGCGGCTGGCCGAGCGGGCCGGACTCTCGCGCCGTTCGGTCCAGACCGCTGTCGCCCTGCTGCGCCGCCGCCAGTTGCTCGAGGTCAGTCGGCGCGGCCCAACGGAAACTTCGGAATATCGGCCGCTGGCGCCATGGCGCAGACAGGCGGCGTGGTGAGATAAGCCATAACACTTCTGCGGTGGGCCCGAGTCTCGCCCGGTGTGTTTCCAAGCTGACACGACTTTGAGCGATTGGATGGCTATTGGGCACGGAAGTGACCGTAACCGGTTTTCCTTGGCGGACCGGCGCCGGGCGCCACAAGGCTTCCCGATCGGCTGCGCGGACAACAGCGAGGCACTAATCCATGGCGTCGCGTCGCAAAATCCGCTGGCAATTTTGGGTGCTGGGCGCGATCGCGGTCGTCCTCGTGCTGTGGGTGCTGTTCCACAAGCCTCACGCCAAACCCGTGCGCGAACACGCCGTGCCGGTAACCGCGGCCAGGGTGGCCGTCCAGGATCTGCCGGTCTCGATCACCACCCTGGGCGCCGCCCAGGCGTGGACCAGCGACGCCATCTTCGCCCAGGTCAGCGGCAAGCTGCTGAGAGTGAATTTCACCGAAGGCTCGTTCGTCAAAGCCGGCCAGTTGTTGGCCGAGGTCGATCCCGCCCCCTACCGAGCCGCGCTCACCCAAGCCCAGGGCATGCTCACCCGCGACCAGGCCGTGCTCGCCGGCGCCCGCGTCGATCTGGCCCGTTACCAGGCGCTCGCCAAGCAGGATTCGATCGCTCGCCAGACCTATGACGACCAGGTCGCCCTGGTGAAACAGGACGAGGGCACGGTTCTGCTCGACCAAGGTCAGGTGGCGGCCGCGAAGGTCAATCTCGGCTGGACGCGCATCACCTCGCCGATCGCCGGACGGGCGGGCGTGCGCACCGTCGACCCGGGAAATCTGGTCAGCGCCGGCGGCGGGGCCAGCAGCGTCCCGAGCACCTCGGCGGCGACCAACAATTCTTCCGCGCCGGGCGCGGGTGGGGCAACCGGCATCGTCATCATCAATCAGATCGAGCCCATCGCGGTGACGTTCACCGTTCCGCAAGGCCAATTCCAGCGCCTGGTCGACCTCTCCGATGGCTTTCGCAAACCCCTGGCGGTGGCGGCGCTGAGCCAGGACGACGGCGCGTCCCTCGGCTCGGGCGAGTTGCGCATCGCCGACAACCGCATCGATCCCGCGACCGGCACGGTCGAGCTGAAGGCGCGCTTTGCCAACAGTGGCGATCGCCTGTGGCCGGGACAGCTGGTCAATGTCCAGCTCACGCTTCAGGTGCTTCGGAACGCCACGACCGTGCCCGTCACCGCCATCAACCGCGGCCCCAATGGCAGTTTCGTGTTCGTCATCGGGCCTAAGAACAAGGTGGCCATGCGCCCTGTCGCCGTCGGCTGGACCCAGGGCGAGACCGCCGTCGTCAAGGGCGGCCTCAAGGGCGGCGAACTGGTCGTCACCGATGGACAGCTGATCCTCAAGGCCGGTTCGACCGTCAGGGTGATGCGGCTGGGCGGGGCCTCTGCGCCGTGAGTATTTCAAGCCCGTTCATCCGTCGGCCGGTGGCGACCGGGCTGATGGCTATCGCCTTTTTGCTGGTGGGCATCGTCGGCTACGTCAGCCTGCCCGTGGCGGCTCTGCCCAATGTCGACTTTCCCACCCTTCAGGTGAGCGCGTCGCTCCCAGGGGCCAGCCCGGAGACCATGGCCTCGAACATCGCCACGCCGCTCGAGCGCCAGTTTTCGCTCATTTCGGGGGTCAGCCAGATGACCTCGGTCAACTCGTTCGGCTCGACCAGCATCACCCTGCAATTCGAGCTCAACCAGGACATCAATACCGACTTTGAGCAGGTTCAGGCGGCGATCAATGCGGCAAGCGCCCAGCTTCCCGCCAACCTTCCGGCCCAGCCCACTATCCGCAAGGTCAACCCCGCCAACGCGCCGATCATGATCCTGTCGCTGAGTTCGGACACCCTGCCGCTCGACGTGGTCGACAACTATGCCGACGTCATTCTCTCCCAGCAGGTGTCGCGGATCGACGGGGTGGGGCTGGTCAATATCGGCGGCCACACCAAGCCGGCCGTGCGCATCCGCCTCGATCCGCGAAAAGTCGCCGCCCGAGGACTGCAGTTCGACGCCGTCAAGAGCGCCATCGTCGAGGCCACCACCAACCAACCGAAAGGCAACATCGTCGGGCCGCAGCGCGGACTGACCGTCTACGCCAACGACCAGATCCTCACCGCCCAGCCGTGGAACGACCTCGTCGTCGGCTACCAGAACGGGGCCCCGGTCCGCATCCGGGACCTGGGCGACGCCATCCAGAGCATCGAGAACAATCAGGTCGGGGCCTGGACGTTCCCGGGCAAGGCCAACACCGATCCGAACATGAAAGCCGGCCAGAGCATCCTGCTGATCATTTACCAGGAGCCGGGCGCCAACGTCATCAAGACCGTCGAGCGGATCAAGAAGGCGCTTCCTGGGCTCCAGGCCGATATCCCGCCCGGGATCGGGCTCCATGTCCTGATGGATCGCACCCAGACCATCAGCGCCTCGGTCAAGGACGTGAAGATCACCCTGTTGATCACCGTCGTCCTGGTGGTGGTGGTGATCTATCTGTTTCTGCTTAACGTCCGGGCTACCCTGATCCCCAGCGCCGTGATCCCCTTGGCGCTGCTGGCGGCGACCGCTGTGATGCTGCCGCTGCACTTCAGTCTCGACAACCTCTCGCTGATGGCCCTGACCATCGCCGTCGGCTTCGTGGTCGATGACGCCATCGTCATGGTGGAGGTGATCTGGAAACGCCTGGAGCGCGGCGAGCCGGCGTTCGAGGCCGCCCTGGCTGGGGCCGGCGAGATCAATTTCACCGTCTTGTCGATCTCGATCTCCCTGGTCGCCGTGTTCACCCCGCTGATGTTCATGGGCGGCGTGGTCGGGCTGCTCATGCGCGAGTTCGCCTTCACCTTGAGCGCCGCGGTGCTGCTGTCACTGCTCCTGACCTTGACCCTGACCCCGATGCTGTGCGGCCGGTTTCTGAAGCCCCCCAGGCCGCCGTCGAACCCGTTCACGCGCGCCGTCGACCGCGGGTTCCGTGGGCTGGAGCACGGCTACGTCCGCGCCCTGGACCGGGTTCTCCGCCACAAACTCGTGACCCTCGTCGTCTTCCTGGTGACCATCGCCGGCGCCGCGGTGCTCTACGCCACGGCCCAGACCGGATTCTTTCCGCAACAGGACACCGGCTTTCTGAGTGGCGTCATGGTGACATCGCAGGACGCCTCTTTCACCAAGACCAAACAGAAGGTCCAGGATGTCGCCCGCGTCGTGGCCGCCGACCCGGGGGTGGCCGGCTTCGGCATGTTCGTCGGTTCGTCCGGCACCAACCGGGCGAACATGTTCATCGCCCTCAAGCCCAAGGACTCCGGCCGCAAGGCGACGGCCGACCAGATCATCACCCGGCTGCGGCCCAAGCTCGCCTCGCTGATCGGCGTGCAGACCTTTCTTCAGGCGGCGCAGGACATCAATGTCGGCGGCCGGCCCGGCCAGGCGCAGTATCAGTACACGCTCTCCGATCCCGACCTTACCGAGTTGGACGCCTGGTCTCCGAAACTGCTCACCCGGATGCAGGCCCTGCCGCAACTGAAGGACGTCAGTTCGGACCAGCAATCCGAAGGCGGCGCGCTCAACCTGACCATCGACCGCGCGGCCGCGTCCCGTTTCGGCATAACCCCGACCCAGGTGGACTCGGCCATCTACGATCTGATCGGGCAGGACGAGGTCACACAGTATTTCACCCAGCAGAACAGCTTCCACGTGGTGATCGAGGGGCCGCCGGACCTTCAAGCCACGCCCGATATCTTCAATTCGGTCTACATCCTCTCGCCGCTGACTAACAAGACCGTGCCGTTGTCGCAATTTATGAAGGTTGACCCCAATGGGATCAGCAGCCTGACCGTCAACCACCAGGGCGAGTATCCGGCCACGACCTTGTCGTTCAATCTCGCGCCCGGCGTGGCCCTGAGCCAGGCGACGCAGGCCGTGCAGGCCGCGCGCGACCAGCTCGGCGCGCCGCCCA
>DASXMK010000499.1:0-3790 GCA_036495705.1 Caulobacteraceae bacterium
CTTCACCAGGCACAGCAGGGCCACGTTCAGCGGGGATTGCAGTTGGAACCCCCAGCCCGCCGCCTCGCCGGCTGCCCGGGCCGCGATCAAGGCTCCGGCCAGCAGCAAAAAGGTGACCAGCACGCCCACGAAAAAAGCTACCCCCTCGGCCTGCGCGCCTTCCCCGCCATGACGGGCCAGGGCAGCCGCCTTCATCGACAGGATCGGGAAAACACATGGCATCAGGTTCAGGATCACGCCGCCCGCGAAAGCCAGGACCAGCGCCAGAGGCAGCCCGAGATCCCTTGCTCCGCCGCTTAACGGCCCCATGCCGGCGGCGCCGATGGGCGCGGGTCCGGGCAGCGCATCGATCTCGTAGGCCTTGTCATCGATCGCCAGCACGCCGGCCGCGTGCTGCGGGCTTCCGCCGGCGAACGCGGTTCCCGGCGCGAGGGCCAGGGTCAGCCCCTTTGGACCCCGCACCGCGGTCTGCGGCTTCGATTGATCGATGAGGCTGTCGTCATAGGGAAAGAAATAGGCCTCCGCCGGTGACGTCCCGGCCAACGGGGCGCCCGCCACCGCCAATGTCAGGCGCGGCCCGTCATGCTGAAAGCGCGCGGCCAGCCCGGCCGGCTTCGGCGCCGCCGTAAGGTCGGCTTCAATGAGTCGCCCCCAACCCGGGTCCAGGGGCGGATTGCCGGCCACCACAGGCACGGCGAGGCTCACCGTAGCGCTTCCCGGAACGCACACCTCGGCGCAGACCAAATAGTCGATCCGGGCGCCCATGGTCTGACGGGTCCCGGGCTTGGCCTCCGCCGGGACTTCGATCGGCGCCGCCAGCACCACCCGCCCCTCGTAGCCGTAGTTCATGATCGGCCCGACCGGCAGACGTTTTGGCGTCGGCCAGACGATATCGCCGGCCTTCCAACCGGCAGGCAGTGACCAGGCGATCTTCGGGGCCTCGCCGGCGTCCCCTGGGTTTCGCCAATAGGTGTGCCAGCCTTTGTCGGCCGTCAGGATCACCGCCGCATAAAGGGTCGAGCCTGGCGCGACGCCGGCGGTTTCGGCGGCCAGCTCGGCCCGCACATGCGGATTTATCGCCGGTTGCGAACAGGCCGCCCCGGCCGCGAGCGCGAGCGAAAGGGCGATCACGGCGGCGACGACGCGTCTCATCATCGTGTATCTAGGGCTTCGCTTGGCCGGGCGAAACCGGCTCGCTTGCACCGGGTCCGGCGCCCGGCCCATGATGCCGCCACGGCCAAGCCCGCTGGAGTCGCCCATGCCCGCATCTTTCGACCGGATCGAGATCGGCGCTGTGATCTCGCTGGGAGTGGCGGTCGTGGACGAGGCGGCGATGAGGGCCTTCATGGCCGCGTTTGCCCCAAATTGGGATGCGGAGCGGGGCGCCCCTGAGGCCATGGTGTTCGCCATCTGGTCGCGCCTCGACCAGGAAGCCTCGGCCATGTGGCCGCAGACCAAGCGGCTCGGTGTCGACGCCCTTCGCTGGATGCGCAACCCTCCGGTCGGCGAACTGCTGCGAGGACGGATGACGATCATGGGAAAGGACGCCGTCGGCGAGTCCAAGGGGGTGGTCATCGCCCAACACGACATGCTCGACGAAGCTGGTCGCCTGGTGTTTTCCTGCCTGACGCGCAGCATCTTCGCGCGCTAGAGAGCACCCATGGCGGACAGCCGGTGGATATTGCTGCTGACCAGCGCGGCGCTGATCCTGATCCTGGCGCGGGCCCTCTTGGCCGGCAACATCCACTCCAAATACAGCGTCACCTATCGGAAGGAGAATCCGGGGACCTTCTGGGCCCTGTGGGTCATTCTCCTGCTTCCCCTGGTCGCCGTGATGTTTTTGGCGCTCAAGCTTCACCCGGCTTTACGTCACTAAGTCGATGAAGGTCCTGGTCACCGGCAGCGCCGGTCACCTCGGCGAGGCTCTGGCCCTCACCCTCAAGGCGCGCGGCGATGAGGTGATAGGCCTTGATCGTCTGCCTTCCGCACACACCGACCACATCGGCTCGATCACCGACCCCGCCCTGGTCGCCCGGTGCATGAAGGGCGTCGAGGTGGTGTTCCACGCCGCCACCCTGCACAAGCCGCACGTGTCCACGCACGGCCGGCAGGCCTTCGTGGATACCAATGTCACCGGAACCCTCACCTTGCTGGAGGCCGCGAGCCGGGTCGAGGCGCGGAGTTTCGTACTCACCAGCACCACCAGCGTGTTCGGCGACGCGATGAGGCCGAGACCTGGAGCGCCGGCCGTTTGGGTGACCGAGGCTCTGACGCCGGCGCCGCGCAACATCTATGGCGCGACAAAGCTTGCCGCCGAGACCCTTTGCCGTCTGGTTCGCAACGATCACGGCCTGTCGTGCGTCATCCTGCGCACATCGCGCTTCTTTCCCGAGGCCGACGACGATCCCGAGGTTCGCGAGGCTTACGCTCCCGACAACGTCAAGCTGAATGAATTCCTCTATCGGCGGGCCGATATCGAGGACGTGGTCAGCGCCCATTTGGCGGCGGCCGCGATGGCCGCGGACGTCGACGTCGGCCCCTATGTCGTCAGCGCCACCACGCCGTTTGGACCGGATCATCTGCCGGGGTTGGCTAAGGACGCCGAAGCGGTGGTGGCGGAAGTCGCACCGGAGTTCGCGGCGGTCTACGCCCAACGGGGTTGGCGCATGTTCCCGCGCATCGGCCGGGTCTATGTCAATGAGCGAGCGCGGGCCGAACTCGGCTGGAGGCCCAGACATGACTTCTGCTCGATGCTGCAACGCGTCGCCGCGGGTGGCGCGCCGATGAGCGATCTGGCGGTCGCCATCGGCGCCAAGGGCTATCACCGACTGGGCTAGGCGAAGGACTCCGTCATCGCCGAATAGACCAGGGTGCGCAGGTCGCGTCGCAGGGTGAGGCGCGCGTCGGTGCCCATGACCTGGGTCATGAACACCACCGTCAAGTCTTCGGCCGGGTCGATCCAGAACGCCGTCGAGGCCGCGCCGCCCCAGAAATATTCTCCCACCGAGCCTGGAAGGCGGGTCTTGGCGACATTCACGTTCACCCCACAACCGATCGAGAATCCGATGCCGTCATAGCTGGCTTCGCTGAACTGGCCGGGAGGCGCCATCGCCGCCAGTTCCTGGCCACCGGGCAAATGATTGAGGCTAAACAGGGCGACCGTCTTGGGACTGAGGATGCGGGCCCCGTCCAACGCACCGCCGCAAAGCATCATGCGGCAGAAGCGCATATAGTCGTGAGCCGTCGAGACCAACCCGCCGCCACCGGATTCCAGGGTTGGCGGCTTGGCGTAGGTGCTCTTGCCGGCGTCGTCCTGAAGTTTGAGGCCGCCGCCCTCGGCCGGCTGATAGCACGAGCAGAACCGGTCCAGCTTCTCCGGCGGGCACCAGAAGGCGGTGTCGGTCATCCCCAACGGCTCGAACAGTCGCGTGCGCAGGAATTCGCCGAAAGGCAGGCCGGAAAGCTTCTGCACCAGATAGCCCATGACATCGATGGAGACCGAATAGTTCCAGGCCGCGCCGGGCGAGAACTCCAACGGCAGTTCGGCCAGTTGCTCGATGAAGGTGTCGAGGCCGCCTGGGGTCTGGAAGTCGTTGATCTTGGCCTTGCGGTAGCCATAGTCGACCATGGTCCGCATCATAAAGCCGTAGGTCAGGCCGGACGTGTGGGTGACCAGGTCCACCACTTTCATCGGCCGTTCGGGCCGGGTGGTGATGTAGGCAGTGGGCGCGTTGGCCAGCAGGGTCGGCATGCCGGTGGCGTAGACGCCGAGCTTCTTCCACGCGGGGAT
>DASXMK010000500.1:0-2064 GCA_036495705.1 Caulobacteraceae bacterium
CTCGCCGAGGGAGAACCCAAAATCAACGTCGGGATGCGGAACGATTCGCCGGCTCCCATGTAACCATTGACGCTGTCCAAGGCCGAGGTTAGCAAAGCCCTTAATCCTATCGGATCACAATGCATTTGCTACACTTGATCAACTGGCTCTATTCGGCCTCCGGCCTCGCCGTCGGGCTGTTGGTGGGCTTCACCGGTGTCGGCGGCGGTTCGCTGATGACCCCGCTCCTGGTCCTGGTGTTCCACATCCATCCGGCCACGGCGGTGGGCACGGACCTGCTCTACGCCGGAATGACCAAGACCGTCGGCACGGCGGTGCATGGGGTCAGGCGCACGGTCGACTGGGGCATCGTCGGCCGCCTCGCGGCCGGCAGCGTCCCGGCCGCGGCCGTCACCCTCGTGGCCATGGCCAAGTTCCACGCCAAGACCGAAGGCCCGCACGGCACGATCACCACGGTGCTCGGCGTGGCCCTGATCCTGACGGGTGTGGCGATCCTGTTCCGGCGGATGATTCTGGCGTTCTTCGCCGAGCGCGTCGGCGACTTCGATCCGGGCCGGCGGACGGCGTTCACGGTCCTGCTGGGCGCGGTGCTCGGGGTTCTGGTGTCCCTGTCCTCGGTCGGGGCCGGGGCCATCGGCGTCACCGTACTGCTGGTGCTCTATCCCAAACTGCCCGCCGCGCGCCTGGTCGGCTCCGACATCGCCCATGCGGTGCCGCTCACCCTGCTGGCGGGGTTCGGCCATTGGATGATGGGCACGGTGGACTTCACCTTGCTCGCCTCGCTGCTGGTAGGCTCGATTCCAGGAATCATCATCGGCAGCCTGCTGTCGTCCCGGACGCCGGATTCGATCCTGAGACCGATCCTGGCCTCGACCCTGGCCCTCGTGGGCGGCAGATTGTTTTTTTAAACGCGCTTGCCGCCGCGCGCCGTCGGCGACAAAGGGGCGGGATGGGCCCCATTCGCAACGTCGTCCTCATCCTGCTCGACAGCCTCAACCGGCACATGCTCGGTTGCTACGGCGGCGTGGAGTTCGCCACGCCCAATATCGATCGCCTGGCGGCCCGTGCGCTCCGCTTCGACCGCCACTATGTCGGCTCGCTGCCGTGCATGCCCGCCCGCCACGATATCCTGACCGGCGCGCTGGATTTCCTGTGGAAGCCCTGGGGCTCGGTGGAGATCTGGGAGGAGGCGATCACCGCGCGGCTTTCGGCCGCCGGCGTGGTCTCGCAATTGATCACCGATCATCCGCACCTTTTTGAGCGGGGCGGCGAGAACTATCACGTCGACTTCACGGCCTGGGACTACCAGCGCGGCGGCGAGGGCGACGCCTGGAGGACCCGGCCGGACCCGTCCTGGGCCGGGGCGCCGTCGTTTGGGCGCGGGCGCATGCCGTACGACAATTCTCGCGGCTGGTTCCGCGGCGAGGCCGACTTTCCCGGCCCGCGCACCTTGGCCGCCGGGGCGCGCTGGCTAGACGAAAACGCCGGCCGCCACGAGCGTTTCTTCCTGATGATCGACGAGTTCGACCCGCACGAGCCGTTCGACACTCCGGAACCCTACACCAGCCTGTACGACCCGGATTGGCTGGGACCGCACCTGATCTGGCCGCCCTATGTGGTCGGCGGCGTGGAAAAGGGCGTCCTGAGCGCGCGGGAAGGAGCGCAGGTGCGCGCCAGCTACGGCGGCAAGCTGACCATGATCGACAAATGGCTGGGGGCGATGCTGGACGTCCTCGACCACGGCGGCATGTGGGACGACACCCTGGTGATGCTGGTCACCGACCACGGCCACTATCACGGCGAGAAGGACATCTGGGGCAAGCCTGGCGCGCCGCTCTATCAGCCCATGGCCCATATCCCCCTGCTCATCGCCGCGCCCGGCGTGGCGCCGGGGACGTGCGCGGCGTTGACCACCAGCGTCGACGTGCACGCCACCCTGGAGGAATTGTTCGCCTTGCCGCCGGCGCGGCAGGCCGGTCACGGGGTCTCGCTGGGCCCCCTGATCCGGGGCGAGGCCGACAAGGTGCGCGACTTCGCCCTGGCCGGAGTGTGGGGCCGCGAGGT
>DASXMK010000501.1:0-5766 GCA_036495705.1 Caulobacteraceae bacterium
CACGTTCGGCCGGCCTGGGCTGGCTTCCCCTTCATGCTGTTTTGCATCGCGCTCGGCGTCGCCCAGGTCGTCGGCAAGCTCATGGAGCGGGCGTAGTGGAGAATCGCCTGCGCGTGCTGCGCGCCGAGCGCGCCTGGAGCCAGGCGGATCTGGCGCACCGGCTCGAAATCTCGCGCCAGAGCGTCAACGCCATCGAGACGGGCCGATACGATCCCAGCCTACCGCTGGCGTTCAGGATCGCACGCCTGTTCGACGCCCCGATCGAGACGATCTTCAGCGACGGCGTTCAGCCGCGCAGGTAGATCGAGGCCTTGGGCGTGGCGATCACCCGCCGCAGCATCGGCTCGAACACCTCCAGCGGGGCGGTGTCATAGTCGGGATCGAAGCTCGACTGATCGTAAAGGTGGCAGAACTGCGCGCAGTGTTCGAAATGCGGATGGCCGCGGTATTGCTCGCGCATCTCGCGGTCGAGACCGATGAGATGGAAGAAATAATAGCCCTGGAAGACTCCGTGCTTGTCCATCATCCAATGGTTGGCCTCGGAGACATAGGGTTTCATCATCGCCGCCCCGATCTCGGCGTGATTGGCCGGGCCCATCAGGTCGCCGATGTCGTGCATTAGGGCGCAGACGACATATTCCTCGTCGCGGCCGTCGCGCAGGGCTCGGGTCGCGGTCTGCAGGGAGTGGGTCAGCCGGTCGACGGCGAAGCCGCCGGTATCGCCGCCGAGATCCCTAAGGGCCGCGATCAGACGGTCGCCATAGGCGGCGCGAAACGTCGCCCCAGCCGCGCCGATCGCCCGCCAGTCCTCCGCCGTGCCTTCGGTCATGGCGCGGAACCCCGCCTTGGCCACTACTTCGCCATCGGCCATGGACATCACCTCCTTCTGTCTCCCCGCCCATGGTGAGCCGGGGCGCCCCGCCGGTCAACGCGCCAGAGCCTTCCACCGCCGCGTCCGGCCGGCTAGAACCCTCAAAACGCGCGGGCGTAGTTCAGAGGCAGAACGTCAGCTTCCCAAGCTGAATGTCGCGAGTTCGATTCTCGCCGCCCGCTCCAACTCTTAAGCCAAATAGGCGGGAACGTTTCTCGAAGCTCCGTTCGGCCTGCCTGTCAGAGGCTCTACCGGCTGTAGTGAACAAAGGCCACGGCAACGGCCGCGAACAAACTCAGCACCACGGCGACCCACAAGGTCCGGCCAGACATGATGCGCCGCGCCTTCGGCAACGAGATCCTAAGCGTGCAGCCCGTTGGGGATCGGGAGGTATCCGCTCATGACGGCGGCCGCCAAACCCAGAAACACGACCCCGCAAAGAACAAGGGTCGTAATTGCCTCGACGGGCATCGGGTTAGGCCGATACCGAGGCCGTTCAATATCAACCACAACGCCACCCCTTTACTTCCTACTGACACAATCTAGCCACAAATTAGACACGGTGGCAACGGGCCCGGACCGAAGTGTTGGCCTTTGATGCAAGGACCGGAAGAGGAAGGAAGGGGGCGCTGGACGCTAACCGGGCCCGATACGGGTCTCGAAACCGCTCAGCCGACCATCTGCTCCAGTTCGCGGCCGCGAGTCTCGTGAATCAGGGCGCGAACGAAGAAGAATGAGACGAGGGCGCTGATGGCATAGAAGGCGTAGGTCGGCACGAGGCCAATGGTGGCGGCCGCTACGGGGAAGCTCAGCGCAATGGCGAAATTGGCCGCCCACTGGGCGAAGCCAGAGACGGCTAGGCCCGATCCGCGGATCTGATTGGGGAACATTTCGCCCAGCATGACCCACATTACCGGGCCCCAGGTGCCATTGAAGAACACCACGTAGACATTGGCGGCGACGAGGGCGACGAGGCCGGCGGCGTGCGGCAGCTGGGCCTGGCCATTGACGAGGGTCGCGGTGGAGAAGGCGGCGGCCACCAGCGCCAGGCTCACGGTCATGCCGGCCGAGCCGATGAGCAGCAGGGGCTTGCGGCCGATGCGGTCGATAACGCCCATGGCGACGAGACACGAGGCGATCGACAGCGTGCCGGAAAGGATGTTGATCTTGAGGGCGTCGTTCTCGCTGAAGCCGACCGACTGCCACAGCACCGCACCGTAGTAGAAGACGACATTGATCCCCACCAGCTGCTGAAACACCGCCAGGCCGATCCCGGCCCATACGATCGGGCGCACCCGACCGGCGTCGATCAGGTCGGAGAGGCGCGGGCGGTGGTGGTCGGCGGCCAGCGAGGCGCGGATCTCGACGACCTTGGCCTCGGCGGCGCTGGCGCCGTACAGGCGCGCCAGCACCGCCAGCGCCCTCGCGTGGCGCTCCTTGGCGACCAGGAAGCGCGGGCTCTCCGGGATCATCAGCAGGCTGATCAGGAAGACGCCGGCGGGGATAACCTGGACCCAGAACATCCAGCGCCAGGCCGGGTGGCCCAGGACCATGGCGGTCGAGCCGCCGGCCCACCGGGCGATAAGATAGTTGGCCACGAACGAGCCTGTCAGGCCGGCGATGATCATGATCTGCTGGGCGGTCGAGAGGCGCCCGCGCACAGCGGCGGGAGCCACCTCGCTGATATAGACCGGGGAAAGCACGCTGGCCGCGCCGACGCCCAGGCCGCCGATCAGGCGCGCCAGAACGAACATCGTCGAACTGTCGGCCGAGCCGGCGCCCAGGGCGCTGACGATGAACAGGGCCGCGGCCACGACCATCACATTGCGGCGGCCGAACACGTCCGACAGGCGGCCGGCTGCGAAGGCCCCCGCGGCGCAGCCCAGCAGCACCGCCCCGACGTTGAAACCGGTGGCGAGTTTGGTCAGATGGAAGGCTTGTTCCAGTCCCTGCTGGGTGCCGTTGATGACGCCGCTGTCGTAGCCGAACATGAAGCCGCCGATGGTCGCCACGGCCACGATGGCGACCACGAACCCCATGTTCGTCTTCGGCAGGTCCGCCGTCAGCGCCTCGTCCATCCGTTCCTCCCGCGCAGGTCCAGCACAGCTATTCCGTCAACTGCGCGTTGGCGCAAGCCGGTGCAAGGGCAATGGGCCGGCCGGTCAGCTGACGCTGCAAACGAATGAAAATGTTGCAGCAAGGTGGCCGACCGGCCATGAAGTCGGGCCGTGCCGCCAGGAGACTCACGAGTGAACAAAAGCGTCCGTCTCGAGGACCTGGCGGCGCTGGCCGGCGTGTCCACGGCCACGGTCTCGCGCGCGCTGAACGACAGCACAGCGGTCCATGACCGCACCAAGCAGCGCATCTGGGCGCTGGCTCGCGAGCACGGCTATGCTTTCCGCCGCCACATGCCGGCGGGGCCGATCGGGGCTCGTGGCACCATCGTCATCGTTATTCCGAGGCCCCAGGGGCGCCACAACCGGCTCTCCGACCCTTTCAGCCAGGAACTGGTGGCGGAAATTGGCGACGCCGCCCGTGATCGCGGCTGCGACTTCCTGGTCAGCCACGTGGCCCCAGCCGGTCTGGAGGACATGCGCGCCTTAATGGCCACCAATCGCGCTGACGGCATCATCTTCCTCGGCCAAAGCACGCTGCACCGGGCGTTCAACGATCTGGCCAAATCGGAGAGCCGATTCGTGGTCTGGGGCGCCGAACTCGCCGACCAGATCTATTGCTCGGTGGGCAGCGACAATATCCTCGGCGGCCGCCGCGCCGTTTCGCACCTGGCCAGGCTCGGTCGCAGGCGGATTGTCTTCCTCGGCGACACCGAGGCCCCAGAGATCATGCAGCGCTACCAGGGTTACCTCGCCGGGCTGCAGCTTGCCGACTTGCCGCCGGATCCGGCGCTGGCCGTCGGGGCTCATTTCGAGGTCGAGGAGGCGGAGGCGGCCGCCAACGCCCTGATCGCTCGCCACGTGGCCTTCGACGGCGTCGTGGCGGCCAGCGACATGATCGCGCTGGGCGCCATCCGCGCGCTGACCAAGGCCGGGATCGGCGTGCCTTCCGACGTGTCGGTTGTCGGCTACGACGACGTCCAGTTCGCGCGCTACTCCAATCCGGCGCTGACCACGATCTCGCAGCACATCGATCGGGCGGGCCGGGTGCTGGTCTCGAAGCTGCTCAACTCGGGCGAAGGTGAGGACATGCGCTCCGAACGCCTGCCCAGCGATCTGATCGTTCGCGAGTCCTGCGGCGGCTGAGCCCATTCAACCCCCACCCCGGAAGGCGAGCAGCCCGGAACCCGGCGCCAGGCGGTCAAGGCTCGCGCCGTTCACCGCCTCGGCGACGCGCCAGGCGCCCGCATCGGCCGCTCGCCAGTCGACGGCTTCCCGACCGAGATTGAACAGGCAAAGGGTCCGCTCGCCCTCGAAAACACGCTCGAACGCGAGCAGGCTCGCGGGCGCCTCGAGCGGGACCAGGGCCCCCAGGCGGAGGGAAGCGCGGCGGTGGCGCAGGGCCAAAAGCCGCCGGGTCAGCGCCAACTGCGATCCTTCGTCCGCCGCCTGCCGATCGACCGCCAGGGCCGCGTGGCCGACGCCGATGGGAAGCCAAGGCTCGGCCGCGGAAAAGCCGGCGTGGGCCGCTTCGGCGCGCCACGGCATGGGCGTGCGCGCCCCGTCACGGCCGCGTGTCAGCGGCCAGTTGGCGATGGCTTCGGGATCGCGGATCTGATCCAGGCTGAGCTCCGCCTGTGGCAGCCCCAACTCCTCGCCTTGGTAGAGGAAGATGTTTCCGCGCAGGCTCACCAGCAGCAACATGTCGAGCCGGGCCCGCGCCGCGCGCTGATCGGGTGACGTCCAGCGCGACACGGCGCGCGAACTGTCGTGGTTGGAAAAGGCCCAGCTGGGCCAGCCGGCGCCCGGCGCCTCCGGCCAGGCCATCAGGGTGTCGAGGACAAACTTTGGGGTTAGCGTGTCGGCATAGAGGAAATCGAAGCCGTAGGCGGTGTTGAGCCGCCCAGAGGACGTAAACGCCTGCATTTCGCTAAGCGCGTGGTCGCCACCGACTTCGGCGACGGTGAAGGCGCCGTACTGGTCGCTGAGCGCCCGGACGCGTTCGAGGAACGGCAGGATGTCCGGATGGGATTGGTTGTGGATGTGTTGCTGGTGATCAAACGCCCGGACGTGTGGGCCAGGTCGTTCCGCGGGCGGATTGTCGGTCAGCGCCGGGTCGTGCATCGAAAAATTGATCGCGTCCAGGCGGAAGCCGTCGACGCCGCGTTCCAGCCAGAAGCGAGCGCTGGCGAGATGGGCCGCCTGGACCTCCGGGTTATGCAGGTTCAGGTCGGGCTGGCTGGCCAGGAAATTGTGCAGATAGTATTGTCGGCGGCGGCCATCCCAGGTCCACGCCGGCCCGCCGAACACCGACAGCCAGTTGGTTGGCGCCGTCCCATCGGGCTTGGCGTCGGCCCATACGTACCAGTCGGCGCGCGAACCTGTTCGGCCGACCCGGCTATCCTGGAACCAGGGATGGCGGTCGGAGCTGTGCGAAAAAACCTGGTCGATGATCACCTTCAGGCCAAGGCCATGGGCGCGCTCGACCAGCCGATCGAAGTCGGCCAGGGTCCCGAAGATCGGATCGACGTCGCAATAGTCTGAGATGTCATAGCCGAAGTCTTTCATCGGCGAAGCAAAGAACGGCGAGAGCCAGATCCCGTCGACGCCGAGGGAGGCGACGTTGTCCAGATGAGCGGTGATCCCGGCGAGGTCGCCGACGCCGTCTCCGTTGGCGTCGGCGAAGCTTCGCGGATAGATCTGATAGAGGCAGGCGCCGCGCCACCAGTCGACAGCCGGCACGGTTTCGGAAGCCGGTTCCGGCGTGCTCATCGCACCTCT
>DASXMK010000502.1:0-1973 GCA_036495705.1 Caulobacteraceae bacterium
GGCGCCGCTCCTCGCCGACGCCGTATTGTTTCCGTGAAGGCGCTGGTCACCGGGGCCGTGGGACAGCTGGCCAGGGCCTGGATGGCGGCGGCGCCGGCCGGATGGATGGTGGCCGGTCTGACGCGCGCCGAGCTCGATATCGGCGATGAAGGCGCGGTCGACAAGGTGATCGGCGCGCAGGCCCCGGACCTCATCCTCAACGCCGCCGCCTACACCGCCGTCGACCGGGCCGAGCGCGAGGCCGACCTGGCGTTCCGGGCCAATCGCGACGGGGCCGCCCACCTCGCCCGGGCCGCGACCCGGGTTGGCGCGCGGCTGATCCAGGTGTCCACCGACTTCGTTTTCGACGGCCGCTCTGGGCGCCCGTACCGGCCGGACGACGAGCCGGCCCCGCTCAATGTCTATGGCGCCTCCAAGCTCGCCGGCGAGCGGGCGGTGGCGGACGCGGCCCCGCGCTCGCTCATCGTCCGCACCGCCTGGGTCTATGGCCCGAGCGGGGGCAATTTCCTGGCCACCATGCTGCGGGCGATGGCCGCGCGCGGCGAGGTCGCCGTGGTCGCCGACCAGATTGGCGCGCCGACCTCGACACCGACCCTGGCCGCCGCTTTGTGGGGCCTGGCGGAGACGGGCGCTAGCGGCGTGCTGCACTTCACCGACGCCGGCGTGGCCTCGTGGTGCGACTTCGCCCAGGCCATCGCCGAAGAGGCTCTGGCCGCCGGTGTTCTGGCGCGCCCTGCCAAGGTGACGCCGATCCGCACCGCCGACTATCCCACGGCGGCGCGGCGCCCGAGATTCAGCGTGCTCGACTGCGCCGCCGCCTACGCCCTGCTGGGCGGTCCCGCGCCGCATTGGCGGGTGGCCCTGCGGGATGTGCTGGCGGGGATGAGCCGGCAGGCAGTATGACCTTTCTCTTCCCCCCGCATCGGGGGGAAGTGTCCCGAAGGGACGAAGGGGGCGCTCGCTACGGCCTCAGCGTTTGCGACAACCCCCCATCCCCGGCTTCGCCGGTACTTCCCCCCGATGCGGGGGGAAGAGAGTGAACCGCACTCCCTCTGGGAGAAGTTTGGTTGTAAGGGCCGCGCCATGAGTGCGCTTCTGATCACCGGCGGGGCGGGGTTCATCGGGGCCAATTTCGTCCGCTCTTGGCGGGCGGGCCATCCGTCCGATGCGATCGTGGTCCTCGACGCCCTGACCTACGCCGGCCGGCGGGACAATCTCGGCGGGATCGATGATGTGGTGTTCGTCCATGGCGACATCCGCGACCAGGCTCTGGTCGAAGGCCTGCTGGGCGACCACCGCGTCGACACCGTGGTCCACTTCGCCGCCGAGAGCCACGTCGACCGCTCGATCCATGGCCCGGACGCGTTCATCGACACCAATGTCGTCGGGACCCATGTCTTGCTGAAGGCGGCGCGCGCGGCCTGGCTCGACACTGGGTCGGGGCGGCCGCACCGCTTCCACCACGTGTCCACGGACGAGGTCTATGGCAGCCTTGGCCCCGACGATGCGGCCTTTCACGAGCTCACGCCCTATGCGCCGAACTCACCCTATTCGGCCAGCAAGGCGGCCTCGGACCACCTGGTGCGGGCCTACAACCGCACCTACGGCCTGGAGACGACGATCTCCAACTGCTCGAATAACTTCGGCCCCTACCAGCACCCGGAAAAGCTGATCCCGCTGATGCTGATCAACGCCCTGCATGGCGCCGCCCTGCCGGTCTATGGCGACGGGCTGAACGTGCGCGACTGGCTGGACGTGGCCGACCACTGCCGGGCGATCGAACTGATCGTCGAGCGCGGGCGGCCGGGCGAGACTTACAACGTCGGCGGCGGATCGGAGTTGGCCAACCTCGATCTCGTCCAGCGGCTGTGCGTGGCGGTCGACGCGGCGTTCGCGGCTGACCCAGCGCTTTGCCGGCGGTTTGCGGCCGCGCCGGCGGCCGGCGGCGGCGCCTCAGCCTGCCTGGTGAGCCA
>DASXMK010000503.1:0-6348 GCA_036495705.1 Caulobacteraceae bacterium
CCCATCAACGCCAGGGCGATCGCCTCCTCCGACAGTTTGCGCAGGCTCTCCACACATCGGTCACTGTCGCCGCGGGCGACGAAATCCCTCAGCCGCCTGATAATATCACCGGCTCGAAGAGACTCGTCGGCCGCCCTACCCATCGCCGCCAGCGCGCGACTCTCCGGGTTCTCCAACTCCAGAAGGCGTTGCCCGCCCTTGAGAAAATTGGAGATCGCCGTCAGCGGCTGGTTCAGCTCGTGCGCCAGGCCCGTGGCCATTTCCCCCATGGCCGAAAGTCGCGATATGTGGACCAATTCCGCCTGAACTGTCCGCAGCCGTGTCTCAACGGCCTGGCGTTCGCTCAAATCCCGCATGACAATCGCCAAAAACCTGTGACCGTCCCAGAAGGTTTCGCCCACGGACAACTCCACCGAGACCATGGAGCCGTCCCGCCGCTGGGCCGTGACGATCCGCGCGCCGCCAATCACGCCGCCTTCTTCAACACGCCCGGGGCGCCAGGCATCTGGGCCTTGCGGGTCACGCTCGTCGGCGGAGATCAGGATGGCGATGTTCTTGCCGAAGACCTGATCCTTGGTCCACTGAAGGAGTCTCTCTGCGGCTCAACTGAAAGCCAGAATGTGACCACCTTCGCTGGTCACGATCATTGCGTCCGGGACCGTGTCCAGGATGGCCTGAACATTGACTTGCAGATCGACCGCCTTGCGCTGGTTGTCGAAGTTCAGCAAATGCGCCCGGCGCAGCAATCCCGCGGTGACGGCCGTCATTCCCCCCAGGGCGATCAGGAGGCCGCCGTCGATTACATTGCCGATCATCCTGTAGCGCATGAGCAGGGCGACAACCATGGCGACCGCCCCGGAGCCCGCCACAACCAGCAACGCGGCGTAGAAGTAGAGAGCTATGCTTGAGCGGGTGTTAGGCCGCGGAGTCGCCGCTTCATCCATCGCCGCCCCCAGACCTTTCATGGCAAAGGTGTTTGGTGGGCTTCATCATGACAGCAACGCTTTGAGTAGTCGCACACGACCGGCCTATGCGCCATAGGTATTTCCCCTTAGGTCCCTATCGAATTGCTGGGAAATCCAAGGCGATGTTCGCCAGGCGATGAACCACTAACCGCCGCGGGCAGCGTGAAGCGGAAGACGGTTCCTCCCAATGGGTTAGGCTCGGCCCATATGCGGCCGCCATGAGCCTCGATGATGCTGCGCGATATCGACAGGCCCACGCCCATGCCTTGGGCGCCCTTGGTGGTTACGAACGGCTCGAACAGCTGATCGGCGATCTGGGGACTGAGCCCACAGCCGGTGTCGGCCACCGACACCATGGTCATGCCGTCCGGCGCCATGCCTGTCTTTACGTGAAGCTCACGCCGCTCCACGTCCTCCATGGCCTCGACCGCGTTGCGCAACAAATTGAGCACGACCTGTTGCACCTGAACCTTATCAACAAGGACACCGTCAACGGCAGGATCCCACTCCATTCGCGTGGTCACGCCGCGCTCGCGTGCGCCGACCAGCCCCAGCGCGCTGGCCTCCTCCATCAGCGTTTTGAGACTCGCCTGGCTGCGCTCGGTGTCTCCGCTGGCCACGAAGTTCCGAAGACGGCGGATGATCTCGCCGGCGCGCAATGACTGTTCGGCGGCCTTGTCCATCGGCCCGAGCGCCCGGCTCTTGGGATTCTCCCGTTGCAGCACCATCAGCCCGCCCTTGAGATAGTTGGAGATCGCCGACAAGGGCTGGTTCAACTCATGCGCCAATGACGACGCCATCTCACCCATCGCCGACAGCCGCGATATATGGGCCAATTCCGCCTCCAGACCCCGAAGGCGCGCGTCGGAGGCGTTGCGCTCGGTCAGGTCGCGCAAAAATCCGGTGTAGAACTTGCGGTCGCCGGAGCCGGTCTCGCCGACGTATAGCTCCACGATCACGAGGGAGCCGTCCTTGCGCTGGGCCGTGACGGTGCGCGGCAGTCCAACGATGCGCCGCTCGCCGGTGCGAGCGTAGTGTTCGAGATAGGAGTCATGGGCTTCACGGTCGGGCGACGGCATCAGCATGCGCACGTTCTGGCCGACCACTTCCGACTTCGACCACTGGAAAAGCGTCTCGGCCGCCGGCCCAAAGGTCTGAATCTCCCCGCTCTCGTCGATCACGATCATGGCATCGGGCACGGTGTCCAGGATCGACTTCAGATGGTCTTGGCGTTCCAGCACGTGGGTGGTCATTTCGGCGGCGTGCGAACGGGCCCTCCGCAACCATTCGCCACCGAATGCGACAGCGACTCCCAGGCAGGCGAAAAGACTGGCGTCGACTTGATTGCCGAGGATCACCCCATAGCGCGCCAGAAGCGCGACACCGACGGCCACGGACGCTGCGGTGGCGGTCAGTCCGGGCAGCAGTCCGCCCGTGCTCGCCGCGACGATAAGCGCAGGCACGAACATCAGGAACACCACCCGGTCGCCGAGGAGCGGGTCGAGGGCTAGGCGGGCGATAGCGCCCACGCCGACAAGCAGTCCCGCGTACACGTAAGGCATGAGCCGCGCGCGGGGGCGCGCGGGCGCTGTCGCCACGACATCCATCGCCGACCACAGACGTTCCATGGTTCAGCTGCTACGGCGGCGACTGGAGGACGGCAACGCGGTCTGTGGTCACACCCCTTGCCGATTCGTCCTGCTGTGGCGGCGCCTGCGACATCCTGCCGCTACGGATTTCACCGTAAGGGATCGATCTGAATTCTCCGGAGCGCCCGATGCGCACATCCTGGCGCTAGGAGGGCCGCGATGACTATCGGAGATCTGCTGGTTGCGCTGGATCGCGTAACCCCATCGGATGTGGAAGAGGCGTTCGCCCACCAGTCCAGCCATGGCGGCGCGCTAAGCGACAGTCTGACTGCGCTCGGGAAGATCGCCCCAGAAGATCTGCAAGCCGTGGCCAGCACAGTCCCGGTCTCACCGCATACGATCGCGGACACGGGATTGCCTCTCACCGCGCTGCTCAACCTGCTCATCAAGTCGGTGTTCGCCGCCAATCTCGAGACCGCGACGGACATCAGCGAGCTGATGAAATTGCCACCTCGAATCGTTCTCGAACTGCTGGGTGAAGCGGTGGAGCGCCAGCTTCTCAGCGTGCTGGGCAACGAACGGGCCAGTCTTTCCGCGGAGCGGCGCTATGTTTTGACGCTCTCCGGCATGGAATGGGCGCACGCCGCCATGCGCCAGAACGAATACGTGGGCCCGACGCCGGTGCCGCTTGCCGATTATTGCAATCAGATCGCGCGCCAGCGCATCGCCAATGAGCAGTTCGATCAGGACGATATCGATCGGGCTTTTAGCGACCTGGTCATCACTCGGGAGCTGGTGACCAAACTTGGTCCGGCGGTGAACTCCAGCCGTTCGATCCTGCTGTTCGGACCACCAGGCAATGGCAAGTCCTCAGTCGCCCAGAGGCTGGGCGCACTGCTCAAGGATGTCATCTATGTGCCGTACGCCTTCGAGGTCGACGGCCAGATCATCAAGGTCTTCGATCCGGAGTTCCATAAGTCCGTTCGCGGGCAAGGCGACGTTGGTTTGAGAGAGCCGTCGATTCGCCGGGAGGATTTTGACGCGCGCTGGGAGGCCTGCCGGCGCCCGGTGATCTTCACCGGCGGCGAATTGACGCTGGAGATGCTGGACCTGGGATACCTGTCCGAGGCCAAATATTATGAGGCGCCCCTGCACATCAAAGCCATGGGCGGCGTGTTCCTCATCGATGACTTCGGCCGTCAGTTGGTGAAGCCGGCGGATCTGCTCAACCGCTGGATCGTGCCCCTGGAAAGCAAGGTCGATTACCTGAAACTCCACTCCGGCAAGAGCTTCTGCCTGCCGTTCGACGAGTTGGTGATTTTCTCAACCAATCTCGAGCCCAAGGATCTGATGGACACGGCGTTCCTGCGGCGCATTCCCTACAAGATCGAGATCGGCGCGCCGTCCGCTTCCGAATATCGGCGCATATTCAAGAACGTCGCCATAGCCGCCGGGCTCGGCGCTACGGACAAGCTGATCGATGGTGTCATCGCCAGCACCGAGGCCAATCAATCGCCCCTGGCCCGTTACCACCCAAAGTTCATCATTGATCAGGTGTCGGCGGCTTGCCGGTTCGCCAAGCTGAAGCCTCAGTTCGAGCCGGCGTTCCTGAAAATGGCCCTCAGCAACCTGTTTACGAGTGAGGTCGGGGATTTGGGCGAGTCGTGCACTCACGCCAGCGTTCATGCGCCCGCCAGCCCCACGCGCCCGTCTCGCGCCAACGGGGCGATGGCCGCCTAGCGCCGGTGGCGCCGAGTCAGGCCCTCGCCTCGATTCGGTTTCTCACCAGATCATCCACCGCCGAGGGATCGGCCAGGGTGGTGACATCGCCGAGGTTGGCCACGTCGCCTTCAGCCACCTTGCGCAGGATCCGCCGCATGATCTTGCCCGATCGGGTCTTGGGCAGGGCCGGGGCCCACTGGATAGCATCGGGGGCGGCGAAGGAGCCGATCTCGGCCCTGACCCATTTTATCAATTCCGCCCGCAACGCCTCGCTCGCGGTCTGATCGGCCTTCAATGTCACATAGGCGTAAATGCCCTGACCCTTGATGTCGTGCGGGTAGCCGACCACGGCGGCCTCTGCCACCGCATGATGGGCCACCAGTGCGCTCTCGATCTCAGCGGTTCCCAGGCGATGGCCGGAGACATTGATTACGTCGTCCACCCGGCCGGTGATCCAATAGTAACCGTCTTCGTCGCGGCGGCAGCCGTCTCCGGTGAAATATCGGCCCGGATAGGTGGTGAAATAGGTGGCGATGAAACGTGCGTGATCGCCATAGACGGTGCGCATCTGCCCGGGCCAGCTGTCGGTGATGCAGAGATTGCCGCTGGTCGCACCCTCCAGCACCGCCCCATCGGCATCGACCAATTGCACCTTCACGCCCGGCAGGGGCAGGGTCGCCGAGCCGGGCTTGAGCGCCGTAGCCCCGGGCAAAGGCGCGATGAGCACGCCGCCGTTCTCGGTCTGCCACCAGGTATCGACGATCGGGCAACGGCCCTCGCCAACGACGCGATGATACCACAGCCAGGCTTCCGGATTGATCGGCTCGCCTACGGTGCCCAGCAGTCGCAGGGTCTTGCGCGAAGTCCGCTGGACCGGCTCGTCGCCATCGCGCATCAGGGCGCGAAGCGCGGTGGGCGCGGTGTAGAAAATCTCCACGTGGTGTTTGTCGATCACCTCCCAGAACCGGCTGACCGTGGGATAGTTGGGCACGCCCTCGAAAATCAGGCTGGTGGCCCCGTTGGCCAGCGGCCCGTAGACAATGTAGCTATGGCCGGTGACCCAGCCGACATCGGCGGTGCACCAGAAGACCTCGCCAGGGCGGTAGTCGAACACCGCCTCGTGGGTCCAGGCGGCCCACACGAGATAGCCGCCTGTGGTGTGCAGGACGCCCTTGGGTTTCCCCGTCGAACCGGAAGTGTAGAGGATGAACAGCGGGTCCTCCGCGCCCATGGGTTCGGGCGGGCAGTCGGCTGTGACCTTGGCCGCCTCGGCCGCATAGGCGAAATCACGTCCTTCTTGCATTGAGACGTCGGCCCCAGTGCGCTCGATCACCAGCACCCGATCAACGTCGGGGCAGGACTCCAACGCCCGATCGACATTGGCCTTCAGGGGCACGATCCGGCCGCCGCGCAGGCCTTCGTCGGCGGTGATCACGAACCGCGACGCACAGTCCTGGATCCGCCCGGCGATGGAGTCGGGCGAAAAACCCCCGAAGACCACGGAGTGCACCGCGCCGATGCGGGCGCAGGCCAGCATGGCGAACGCCGCTTCCGGGATCATCGGCAGGTAGATCGTGACCCGGTCGCCCTTTCTGACCCCGTGCGCCTTGAGCACATTGGCCATGCGGCACGCCTCGGCGTGCACTTCACGGTAGCTGAGTTTACGGCTTTCGGCGGGATTGTCCCCTTCCCAGATGAAGGCGATCTGGTCTCCCCGCGTGGCCAGGTGCCGATCCAGGCAATTGGCGGAGACATTCAGCACGCCGTCCTCGTACCAGCGGATGTGAAAGTCTTCGGCGGCGAAGGACACGTCCTTGGCCCGGGTGAACGGCTTGATCCAGTCGAGCCGCCGTCCGAGGTCGCTCCAGTAGCCTTCCGGATCGGTTTCGACGCGTCTTACGGCAGCTTCGTAGCCCGCGGCGTTGAAACGCGCCCGCGCGGCCCACCCGGGGGGGACTGGGAACACCTGCCCTTCGCTCACGCTTCAAGTCCCTCTCGCCGACTGCGCCTCTATCGCGCGAATATGCGGGGCGGGCTCGCGAAGGCAAGCCGCCTCGACCTTGGTCGAATTA